>CAYOPF010000050.1:0-17919 GCA_964405755.1 uncultured Chloroherpeton sp. | reverse complement strand
TCATTCCCGAAACTGGGTTAGTTCCCACAATTGCGATAGCATTGGCGGCAACTGTTGTGAAAAGAAACGATATAATCACAACGGTCAACAGAGCTATAATTGCCTGTGTTAATGTGATATCAAAGCCAAGCATAAGATATATAAAGATAGCAATTATGGTTAATAAACTAAACATAATCACAAATGTTAATTTCAAATCTTTATGAGTGCGGATTTCGTCCTCGCTGTCGGTTTTTTTTCCGGTAAGTCCACCAAAAGCCAATTTAAATGCTTTGCCAATAATAGGTGAAGCTTTCAGTACCCCGATAATTCCTGCCATAGCAATAGCTCCGATACCAATAGGTCGAACGAATTGGGTGAAAATTTGTTCTGGCTTTAGTGCCGCAATTGGATTTACTCCACCGATAGATGCAGCTACCAAGTTGCCAATCTCGTTAATTAGCGGAATAAATACCCACCAGGATAACAGTGAGCCCAAGGTGATGATAAGAGCAAATTTTAAACCTACTAAATATCCAAATCCGACTATCATTGCCGATACATTGAATTGGAATAGTATTTTTGCTTTTTCCGCAATAGCAGCACCGATTGGTACCACACGGGTAGTAACTACTTCCTCCCAAAAATGGAATGACTGGGAAAGGAAATCATACACACCTCCCACCAAACCACTAACAATTAGAATTCCGGCATGGGAACCACCTTTCTCGCCTGTAATCAGAATTTCAGTCGTTGCTGTAGCTTCGGGGAAAGGAAACTTGCCGTGCATATCCTTAACAAAATGCTTGCGAAATGGTATCAGGAATAAAATGCCTAAGAAACCACCAAGTAGAGACGATAGAAATATCTGAAAGAAATTGACGGGCAGATTTAATATGTAAAGTCCGGGAATAGTGAAAATAGCACCTGCAACAATTACCCCAGAACTTGCTCCAATCGATTGGATAATCACGTTTTGACTTAGGGAATTCTTCTTTTTCAATGCATTGGACAAGCCAACTGCTATAATCGAAATTGGAATTGCGGCTTCGATCACTTGACCTATCTTCAATCCAGAATAGGCTGCTGCAGCCGAAAATACCACAGCCATAATCAAGCCGAGAAAAACTGAATACGGAGTTACTTCCGGAACAACTGTTGATGGTGGAATAATTGGTATGTATTCCTCACCTGGTTTTAGTTCGCGGTAAGCATTGTCGGGTAATCCGCTTTTCATATTGGAATCAACTTGCATAAATCACCTCTATTTTTTTTGTGTAAATACTGGAATATTCAATAATTTATTAAAAAAAGTTTTTGGTTTTTCAACATAAAGATGGCTGACAGATTTCACTTCCTCGACTGTATAAAAGGCTTTTGGGTTGAACTCTTTGATAATTTGGATTACTTCATCAATTTGCTTGCGATGCACTACAAGAAACAAGATGTTAACAGGTCCGTACTTACCTTCGCCATATACTTTGGTAATTGTGTAATTATTGTCGAACAGGTATTGTGTCAGATCATCCCCGGGAAGGCGTGTTATCACCCTTATAATAGCCTGACCCAGCGACAGGTATCTTTCTAAAGTAACTCCCAAGTAGGTTCCAAGTGCAAAACCCATACCATAAGCAACATAGTAATAATAGTTATTAAGTTGCTTCATAATTTGGCTAACGACAATTATCCAGATAAACGATTCAAAGAAACCTAATACTGCCGAAATTGAGCGATAGCCTTTGGAAATAAGGATAATTTTGAGTGTTCCAAGACTTACGTCAATCACTCTACCCAGAATTATTAGTATCGGAACTACAACTAAACTGAAAAAATCAAATTGTAAATCGCCCATGATAAATAACATCAGAAAAAAATACAAAGTTAATTCATTTTGTTATTACTTTTTAAAAAAAAAGAAACTTTTTTTCCTCATAATCGTAAATAAACTTAATTTTTTTTCAAATTAATAAATGATAAAGTACAAACTCTACCTAATAACAATACTTATTCTAACAGCTTCCACTTTGCTCGCTCAGCAATCAAACACAATAATACCAATAAAAATACAAGAAAAAATCAACTTGAATGGTGAATTAAATGAAAAAATTTGGGGAAACATCCCCAGAATTAATAATTTTACACAACGAGAACCCAAGAATGGGGAACCTGCAACCGAAAATACAGAAATAGCTTTTTGCTATGACGACGAAAAACTATACATCGGTTTATGGTGCTACGACAATAATCCATCCAAAATAATACGCAAGGGGATGAAAAGAGATTTCGAGAACTGGCGTGATGATACTTTTAGTTTGGTTCTCGACCCCAATAACGACAAGACACGGGGTTATGTATTTATTATCAATTCCAATGGAGCCCGACGTGATGGGACGTTGTCGCAATTTGGGAATGTGAATTATAGTTGGAATGGGATCTGGGATGTTGCCACTCAATTAACTACCGATGGTTGGTTTGCCGAATTAGAAATACCATTTTCTACTTTAAATTTTTCCGAGAAAGAGCCGCAAGAATGGGGAATAAACTTCAAAAGAGATATCAGGCATAAAGTAGAAGAAGTATTGTGGCAGGGATGGAGTTTGAATAGTAGCGTAACAAACTTGCAGAATGCAGGCAAAATATTATTCAACCAACCAATTAGCGGAAAACAAGTGCTCGAATTAAAACCCTACGCTTTGTTTGGTACAGAATTGCATCCCGCTACTTCGCCAACTCAAATAGGTAAAATAGGAGGAGATGCAAATATTGGAATTGCTCAAAATGTAAAGTTAAATTTAACATTCAATACCGATTTTGCACAAGTAGAATCCGATGAATTAAAGGTGAATCTATCTAGGTTTTCCTTGTATTTTCCCGAGAAGCGAGATTTCTTTTTGGAAAGTAATAATATTTTTGAATTCAATCTTGCCGAAGAAGGCGCCGATCTTTTTTATTCAAGAAGAATCGGTATAAATAATAATAAATTAATTCCGATAATTGCAGGTGCAAAGCTTACAGGAAAATTTGATAACACTACTTTTGGATTAATTTCGATACAAAATGATAAATTCGACGAAAATCCAACCGAAAATAGTTCAGTTATACGATTGGAGCAAAGTCTTGGCGAGAAAATTAAATTTGGTGGGATATTAACTTCAAAGATAAACGATATTCGTTCCAATTTTGCTTATGGAATAGATTTTAATTACAATACAAATCAATTTTTAGGAAATAAAAATTTGATTGTTGCTGGTCGGTTAGCACAAACTAACACAACAAATGCAGTTAATACAGACAACAATGCATTTACAATAGGAATAATATACCCCAACAATTTTATTGAAACAAGTTTGATTTACACTGGAATTCAAAATAATTTTAATGCCGAGCTTGGTTTTTTAGTCGAACTAATGTTGACAATTTAAACTATAGTTTAGAACTTAGACCAAGATTCGATGGAGAATTGATCAGAAATCTATATTTTCGTCCAATAAATATTAATTCGTTCTGGACCAATACAACCAAAGAATTGGAATCCATGAATATTTCGGTTGCACCTTTCGGAATATCATTCAAATCAGGCGATTTTATCAGCTTTCAATTTAACAGGAAATACGACAGAGTGGAGGATGGTTTCAAAATTAAAGATGATTTTGAATTTCAACCCGGAGAATACTGGTTCAATAGTTACAGCATTGAAATTGACACTTATGGTGGACGCCCACTAACAAGTTGGTTTTGGTTTCAATATGGAAATTTGTACGATGCGGATTATTTATCTTCCTACGGTTTTTTAGCGTATAATTTTAATGAGCACTTAAACGTTAATGCCAGCTATTCCTTAAATAAATTAAATAAAAATACAGCAGAATTTATCAATAGCCAAATTACAACACGGATTGATTACTCGTTCAATCCAAAGCTGAGTTCGTCAATATATGCACAATATAGCGACTTTTTCGACGAAATGCTAATCAATTTCAGAATTAATTGGATACCGGTTGTAGGTAGTGATGTTTATTTAGTAATCAATCAATCAATATCGCGAAATTCCCCAAATTGGACAATTGAGAATACAACAATATTAAGTAAATTTGTTTGGAGAATTCCAGTTATATAACATAAAAATAATGTTAACAAAGAAAAATTTCGTAATTTTGTAATCCTTGAAATGTAAAAAACGGCGTGTGGCGCAGCCCGGGTAGCGCACTACTTTGGGGTAGTAGGGGTCGCTGGTTCAAATCCAGTCACGCCGACAAAAAAATATTTTGTTATTTAAATTATTTTTCGTAATTTTGTAAACTATTTTTAAGTGGGAAAGATTAATGATAACTAAGCAAAGAAAAGCAACTTTAGTAGAAAAGTTTGGCGAATCACCCAAGGACACTGGTAAACCAGAAGTTCAGATAGCGATATTATCGGAAAGGATAGCAGATTTAACACGTCATTTAATCAAACATCCAAAAGATTACCACACTCGTCGCGGTATGATTCAATTGGTTAGCAAAAGACGTGGTCTTTTGGATTATCTTATGTCACGAGATATCAATGCATATCGTACAATCCTTAAAGAATTGTCATTGCGTAAGTAACCAACTTTGTAGAAATATATTTATAACGAACTGCCTGAATTATCGGGCAGTTTTTTTTGTATTAACAGAAATCAGTTATTTACTTGTAATTAATTACCAATATTTTGGTATTTTTTTCATGTTTAATTCACATTAATTTTGTATTTAAAAAATAACTCACGAGGTGAAAATTATTATGAGATTAATGTTGAAAGTATTCATAATCAATTTTTTATTGTTAATTCACATTCCTTTGTTATCTCAAAACAAAACAGATGCAATGTTATTTGGCCACGTAACAAATGCCAAAACAGGCGAGCATATACCTTTTGCTACAATCAAAGTTAAAGGAACAAAATACGGAACAATGACCGATAAATCCGGTCATTATAAGTTAGCTAATATTCCTGTTGGAAATTTAACACTAATAGCCCAAGTTGTAGGTTATAAACAATTAGAAAAGGATGTAACAACTGAACTAAACAAAGGTATTCAAATATATTTTGAATTAGAAGAGGATGTCCTCAATATGGAAAGTATCGTTGTAACTGCTACAAAGTCTAAGCACTACGTTAAAGATGTACCGATTAGAACTGAGGTGATAACTGAGAGTAAACTTGAACAAAAGAATGCTTCAACTTTATATGAAGCTTTGGAAGGTACACCAGGAATTAGGGTTGAGCAACAATGTCAGTATTGCAATTTTTCTATGATTCGTATGCAGGGATTAGGATCGGAACATACTCAGGTTTTAATTAATGGGCAACCAATGTATTCAGGATTAGCTGGTGTCTATGGATTGCAACAAATATCCACTATCGATATAGGACAAATTGAAGTGGTAAAAGGATCTGGTTCAGCTTTATATGGTAGTAGTGCAGTTGCTGGAGCAATTAATATAGTAAGTAAGGAACCGGATTATGAACCCCGAACAGCAATTGATTTACAATTCGCTTCATTTAACAGCAACAGGTTTTCGATTAATACTTCAATGTTAGAAGGTAAAGGTAACATTGGAATAAATGTTTTTGCATCATATTTAAACGAAGGAGAAATTGATGAAACAGGAGCTGGAAATAATATCGATGAGGTCAATCGAAAGGACGGGATAAGCGACAGAGTCTATTCAAACTTAGTTAATGGTGGTTTTAACTTATTCTTTTATAATCCTTTTTTCAATGATGAAAAAATGATTATCCGAGGTAAGGTGTTGAACGAAAACCGTGAGGGAGGCACCTTAATCGACGATTATTTTAAAAACCCTTTGACAGATGGGACTGAAAATATAGTTACAAAAAGATACGAATCACAGATATCTTACACAAAATTAGTAGGAACCGAATCAGAAATAAATTTACTCGCGGGGTTGACCAAACATAATAGAACTGCATCTAATGATACTTTTTTAAATGACTATTTCGATACACATAATGGAGATTATCCAGATTTAAGAAAAATGCGCCCATATATAGCTAATGAAACTTCTATAAATTCCACTTTGTCATTTTCCACTCTATTCGGACAACACAAATTACTTGTTGGAGTCCAATTATTTAAAACAAAATTACAAGAATCTGGAATGTATATTATTGTTGACGAAAAAAGCGACCATTACGGTGAGCCTTATAAATCAACTGCAAACAAGGAAGCTTTCGAATTCGGTGGATTTCTACAAGATGAGTTCCAAGTATTTGAATCTCTTATAATTGTTGCAGGCGTAAGATTCGATTCCCATTTTTCGCAAGAAGAATATAAAGCAGATAAACAAATATTCGATAGTAATTTTCCCATTGCAGAGTTTGACAAGGTTAGTATTAATCCAAGATTAGCTGTAAAATGGGATTTAATTAAAGATTTTTCGATTAGAGCGAACTTTGGTACTGGCTTTCGCACCCCGTTTGGATTTTCGGAGGAACTGCACTTGTGCAGTGGTTCGCCAAGAGTATGGAAAACATCCAGTCTAAAACCTGAAGAATCGATGAGCTTAAATCTTTCTGCTGATTATTATGGAAACAACTTTGTTATCAGTGCTAACCTATTCAGAACTAACTTGATAAATAAAATCGCATTTGTAGAGGCTTCAGAGCAAACAAGATCAATAGGATATGATTATGAATGGACAAATATTGACGATGCTTTTGTTCAAGGGATAGAATTCTCAGCACAATATTCATTTTTCAACGATTTAAATGTAGCTTTGGATATTACTTATAATCAGGGTGAATATAAGAATTTCAGAGAGGATTGGGTTGGTACAGAATATGAAAACATCAGTAAAATTATTTCGCGCTTTCCGGATTTTACTGCAGGATTTATTGTTGAATATAATCCTCGAAACTGGATAATTAACATTAGTGGTTCATTCCAAGGTAATATGTACATTGATTACTATAATGTTGATATCAATCCTGAGTTAGGTGATAAATCTAAAATATACAAAACAAATCCCTATTGGTTGATTAATACAAAAGTATCGCATAAAATTAGTCAATTTAAAATCTATTGTGGAGCCAACAATTTACTTTCTTACATTCAGCCTATTAGGTTTTTGGATGATCCTGCATTTATGTTTGCTCCTGTTTATGGCAGATTACTATTTGCTGGTGTAGCAATTGACTTAATGCATTAAAAACACTAAATTTATGGAATTACTTTGCCAGATCTGCGATTGAAAGCGCAACCTTTTGGGCTTTTTCCATCTCGCCAGGAGGTATTGGCACCCGTATTGTGAATCTTTGGCGACCGTATCGTGTAGGATATGAATAAGTAATTAACAACATTGGATTTCCTTCGTTTTCAATTACAATATCCTCTATACGACTACCAAATTTGGTCCAATTGTGGAATTGTCGACCCAAGATTAATCCTTCCTTTGCTATAATACAAACGGGAGGTGATTTCCTTAGCCGATTAGCTGATAACTTTGGAGCCAAAAACGCAACCAACGAAATTAGTATTAAAACACCTATCATAATCAACCAAAAAGTTGGACCTACATCTTCGACAGCAAATGTAAATATAATCAAAACGACTAAGAAAATTACTCCCACAAGTGCAAGCGTACTTTTATTTCCTTGTAGCTTTTCTTTATAATCGGTTTCTATAAAATCTTTCCACAGAAACTCATTATAGGTCCACCTAACAAGGTTCTTGGAGCTTTGATGAATTCTATCAAAATTGGATGTTCTGCTTAAGTACATTATCATTACTATTAATCCCGTTATAAATAACATAAGACTGAATACTAAAATTGCACCTCCTCCCTTTCCGATATTGATTTCGAAGAAGAAAACACTGAAAAACGAAAGAAGCGAAACAATGCACACAAATATGCTCGAAACAGCCACAACTTGTTGAGGGTTATAATAATTCCGTTTTTCTTCCGGGTATAGAATATTTTTAATTTTAAGAAATACTGGGAATAGTAATACAATGAAGAATATTGGAATTAAATAGTAACTTTCATTCAAATACGGAAATAGAATTTTGTCTGGCACTCCATTCGGTGGTTCAAGTGAGTACCAACTATCCAATAACTCATCCTTTGAGTAATATTTATCCCACTTTTGGACAACAACCCCAGACTTGAAATATCCCTCGGGCAAGAAATAAAGTGTATTGCTTTTTTCAAATGATTTGATTTGATTTTTTAAGGGAAAATCATTTGCGTTAAAGTATAGATGAATGTAGTAGTATCCTAGCTCTTCGGCATTATTTTTATACTTGGATGGCAATTGTTCGTAAGCGTCAATCTTGGACACAAGACGAACGAATTCTTTTTCATCTTGATTCCGGACAACAATCAGACTATCGCCTAAGTATTCCTTTGCAAATTCTTCAACTGGCAAACCTGCTAAATATCTATCCCGCTCGGTTATTCTTGCATTGGTGATACTATCCAGTATTTTGTATTTTAATGAATCATTTCTCTTTGGGTAGGAATTCCTGCTATAAAAATAATCGTTCATTTTATCGATATCTTCGTCAGTTGGTTTAAGTAATGCTTTTTGAACTCCTTCGAAATTATATTTCACCACATAGTAGATGGGTGGGGCCTGCCGGTAATCATTTGCAAAGATAAATATGACTATAATTAGTGCAAGCGATGCTAAGTAAATCCAAATCTTTTTCATAAAATTTTATTTCCAAATTATGAAAAAAAGTGTATTAATGTGTAGAAGTTATTTAATTATTTAGAAAATGATTCCGAAATAAATAATACTTATTATTCCTGTAATTCAAATTCTTTCATTATTTTTGTTTTAATATAATCGTGGATGTAAAATGATTAATAAACGTCCAATAACAAACTTAGATGTATTGAACGAAGCATATTGTTATTCAAAACCTTCTGGATTTAGCAGAGGGATGAGGGTCGAAATTGGCGATGCAGTTATGCTATTTATTTCGGGAACAGCAAGCATCGACGAGAATGGCCAATCAATTCATATAGATGATTTTCGGAAACAAACCGAAAGAGCTTATTATAATATCAAAAAATTGCTGGAATCCGAAGGAGCTTCGTGGAAGGATGTGGTTAAAACCACTGTATATATAAAAGAAATCGATAAATATTACGACGAGTTCAATAAAATCAGAATACAGTTTTTCAAGGAAGAGGGTGTGGATCCCTATCCTGCCTCTGTTGGAGTTCAGGCAGTTCTTTGCCGCCCGGAATTGCTAATCGAGATGGATGCTATTGCAATAATTAAACCGTAGAACAAACTAGTTTTTTCTTGATTTGATTATTTCGGTTATTTTCGCAAAATCCTCGTTTTCCAAATAATAATGTTTATTGCAGTATTTACACACCAATTCATTCTGATGATGGTGCTGCATTTCTTCAATTTCCTTTAGATCAAGAGTAATTAACGCATTAAGAAAGTTATCCTTGGAACAGCGGCAAAAAAAGTCAATCAAACCCTTTTTGGTTATAGAAAATTTAAAGGGGATTATTTCACTTAAAAGCTCTTCAATCGATTTGGAATTATCAAACAATTTTCCTTTTTTCATCAACTCATCCACTTTATGGAAAATGATTTGCAATTCTTCATAAACACTACCAGGCATAGCCTGGATTATAAGTCCACTTGATGATTCAATAATTCCATTATCATCTGTTTCTACATCCATAAGCACAGCAGTAGGAATTTGCTCGGACTTATTAAAATAATATGCAAGGTCCGATGCAACATCGCTATTTGACAATTCAATAATTCCAGTTATGGGTTCCGCATGGTCGTACAAAATCCTGGTAACCTTTAGAAACCCTACACCAACTACATTACCTGAATTCTGAACTCTTTCTGTACTTCCCACATTATCCGAAAATTCCACATATCCACGACTTTCGCCGTTATTGCTTGCTTCAGCATAGATTTTCGAAATTGGTCCCTTTCCGAGTAGCTCTATTATTGCCCTCTCTTCACCTTTCAGGAAGTTAGCAATCATCGATGAACCCATCATCGCACGTGCTAGAAACGAGGCGGGTACCGATGTGAGTTTATGATTTGCCTGAGCTGTTTTTGCTGAATTTGTATTTCGTATAAATGCTGCTCTAATGTGTTGATTTTCGGACAAAATTCCAATAATTCTATCGCGGTTTTTAAAGTTTTCTTTGATTTCTTCTATATTTTGCATCATTTTAATATTTGTTTTATTGCACTTACTGCTTGGTCCACAATTCCTTTGTCGATATATGACGATTTTAATAAAATTGAGTTTTGATATATTTCATTTGCGGATTGGAAATCGTGCAAGCTCATTTTTACTGCGGCAAGCACAAATAACCTTAATCCATCTAAGTTTTCATCTTCCGTATTCTCCAATAGATATTTTTCGGCTTCCGTGAATTTACTTTCGCTAATAAGTATTTGTCCTAATCGAATTCTCGAAAATGCTTTTTGTTCATCGGTTAAAAATGGAGAGTAATGAATTTCAGTAAAAATATCCTTTGCCCTTTCGAAATTCTTCATACTGAACTCTGTCTGTGCTAAATGGTATTTCAAATATGCATCACTATCATTTTGTTTTACTTCGCTTTCGAGAATTTCGAGATTGCGGTTTTGTTTCTCCTCCGATTTTTCAATATATCCAAAGTGTTCTATTACAATATCGCTATCATCGATGTCCAATCCTAAATTTTCAATTGTGTTCCGCACTTGTTCATGAATTTTACCTACAAAGGTAATTGATGGATGTTTGCGGAACAATCTGGTGTAGTAGTGCGTACTAAATTGCTCCAAATCATCCTTGTGAAGATAATTCTTTATTTCAACATTAAATCCACCAATATTGGGATTATTAGAAATTTTTTCTTGTATATTTTCCAAATCAATCTTGGATAAGATTTCATCGGTATCAATAACTAAAACCCAGTTATTCCTAACAAATTTTAAAGCAAAATTGCGAGCTAACGCAAAGTCGTTTTGCCATTCAAAATAATACACTTCCGCTCCCATTCGTGTAGCCAATTCAGGAGTGCCGTCCGTACTGCCAGTATCGACAAAAACAACCTGATTGCAAATGCCTTTTAGCGAAAGTAGTGTATATTCCAATGTTGCAATAGAGTTCTTGCCAATAATCGCTGCAGAAATATCCATTTATGTTCCTTTAAAAGTCGTATCCAAGTGAGAAAAGGTAATAAGGTTCGGACCAAACCCGGAATTCATTGCGCCAAGCAACATCAAATTTTATTGGCAATCCCAATAAAAATGTTCTTGCACCGATGCCAGCAGAGACGAATAAATCTTTAGGGATTTTATTGCCAAATACATCTGTTTGTGAAGCAACAAATTTATCGTTAAATGCTCCGGCAACATCCAAAAACATATTACCCATAACGCCTTGGAGCAAAATTGGAATTGGACCTGCAACCAAAGCTGTAAAAAGGGGGAATCTCAATTCGGTATTAACCAAGAAAAACTTGCTACCATAATGCTGACCTACCGACCATCCACGAGCGGGCATTTTATAGTTCATAAATCCGAAATCAATAGGGTCGTCAAAGGGATAGCCATTGCCAAAAAATGTGGAATTGATCCAATTCTCAGTGCCTCCCAAATAATATTTTACTGGATTTGATCCAAAACTTGCTCCGGCTGTACCTCTTAATGCTAATGTTAAATAATTGGCTATAATCGGCATATAACCCCTTATATCAGTATCGAAATTAATAAAACTTGCACCAGAGCTCGATATCTTTGGCGAACCTGTAACGGAAAAGTAATATCTCATACCCAAAGATGGTCCGTAATAGTTTCCTATTACGTTATCAAAAACATAGCGTACTGATGGGAGAATGAGCATTCTGTCCACAGATGGAATTGTTGGAATATCTACATTTTCCTTCGAGAGATTCATAAATCCTAAGTTGAATTCCAATCGTCTGAACAAATCGAATGGCATAGAAGCATCAACTGATAAACCATAGTTTCGCAACCTATAGATAAACGAATCGGATAAATATGCAAGTAAGGAGCTATGATAGAATGTGAATCCATAATCGATTAAACCAGGCAGATAACTATAGTTAACTAAAAATGAGCTGTTTCTCAGGTCGCCAAGGATATTCCCCTGAACATAAATCTGATGATCGCCCATAATATCGCTGAATAGCATTTGTGTAAGGCTCTGAAATCCATAAAAAGTATTGTAATTCGGATTACCAATTATCGCATCGGGGGTAAAGGTAATTTTATATGGCTTCTCGACAAAAGTTTGATCCTTTGTCAAGTTTTCGCCTTTGCTAATCAAATTTGGATTGCGGGTTGAAGCATCTGGATTGGGTTCTACGAAGTTCTGACGACTGAAATCGACCGAAAACCTCCCATAGCTGATTTTTGTTGTATCTTGATTGGAAACTGAATTCAATGTGTTGTCGAAATCTTCAACAATTTTCTGATTGTCTATCAAACCCTGCTTGTAAGTGGTGAGAGGTAAGTTTCCTTTTTCAATTTTTTTCTCGAAAGGGAAATTCATCAAGAAAATATCGTATCCACCATTGGTCTGACCAGAAAAGAGAAGTTTGCTTCCATCTGGGGAAAGCGAAATCTGGTTAATTCCAATAATCGAATTGGTTTTAGTTGTTACTTTTCGAGTATTTAAATCTAATTCGTATAAGTTGCTAATACCATTAAGATCCGAAACGAATAATATCTTATTTGGATTTTGTGGAGCAGCTATCGAAGTTTTTTGCGATTGCTCGTCGAATGTCCATCTTATAATTGATTTAGAAGAAATATCTATGGAGTAGATGTCCTGTCTGTCGTATTTATCCATCCATATTTTTGCATCACTTGTTCCTTTTCCAATTGTTAAATCATCACCACGGTCCGACACAAAATAAATAGATCTAGAATCGTGGCTCCATTCTGGGATAGCGTCGGAGTATATGTCATTAGTAAGATTTGTAATTTTTTTGGTCTTAAACTCATAAATAAAAATATCAGATTGATTAGGCAACGAAGCTGTAAAACTTAAATACTTTCCATCGGGCGACCAAGTAACCGAAGTAATTGATTTCAAACCAAAAGTTAACTTTTCGTAATAACCTGTTTTTTCGTCGACTATAAATATTGCATTCTCTCCGCCAGCTTTAGCCGATATTGCCAATTTATCGCCTTTTGGGCTCCAGGATATTCCGGGAGTGAGTATATTCAACTCCTCGAAATCCAACTGTCGAAAACTACTAACAAGCTTGCGTGGTTCGCTTTTCTTATCGAAATCACGGACAAAAATTGCAAAAACACCATCCTCAACCCCAATGTAGGCAAATTTCTGTCCATTAGGTGAAATCGAAGGCGATGTATTCCAGTAATTACGAGTCTTCTTATGATTAGTCAAATTTTCGGCAAAATCGTCTGGATCCTGAAACTCCTTCACATCGGGTAAATACAACTTTTTAATATCCTTCATCCATTTATCAGAAAACTCTTCTAAAGTAAGTCCAAATGTATTTTTAAATGCCAAATCAGCATTACGGAAGGACCCCATTTTGTTGATGAGTTCACCAATTTTTTCTTGTCCATAATTTGTTGCAACATACCAATAAAATATTTGACCTCCACGATAAGCAAGGTATCCATCCAAGCGGGGTAAATCGGGCAAAAGATTATTGATAACCAAATCGCGGATAAACATATCTGTTTGAGTGGTTAAGGTTCGTAAACTAAGCCACTCGGATAGCCCTTCGGACATCCAAATCGGGAATTCGAACAAGCTACCTGTTGCCAAAGCTGTTTGGAATGTACCTCCATAGAACATATCGTTGATAACGGCGTGAACAAGTTCGTGGGCTATTACATGCCGAAAGCTTTCCCAATTTCCGTTGAAAGGCAACACAACTCTATTTTTAAATAATTCTGTTACTCCACCAACCCCCTCGGGCATATAACTGCTTATTGCATTTGTCTGCTGGAACTGAACGTGTGAATTATACAGAATTATTGGCACTCTACGGTTAATAGCATAATTCAGACTATTTTGAATATATTGCAAAGATTCTTCGGCTGCAATTGCTGCAAATTCTGCAAGATATTTGGATCCCTGATTATAATATATATCGAAATGCTCTGTCTGGATATACATCCAGTTGAATTCTTCGTACTGCACTTTGTTTTTGCCAAATTGCGAAAAACCAATATTTATCGTTGTTAAAAATATAATAATATATAATGATATTTTTGATTTCATAATTTGAAACACTTTTATTCAAAATATTAGACGATAAGCAGTTTATAAAAGTTTAACTAAACTGGAGAACTATCAATGGCTGCACTGATAACTGAATTTACCTTATCAATATTTTGCGAAATAGTATCTAATACTTGAGAATGATCAGTTTTGGTATTAATATGCTCTGACAATTTATTAGAAATTACTGATATTGCTAATTGATTTAACCCCAACAAGTTGCCTGCAAGGGACTCGAGTACAGTGGACATCCCCATAGCATCACCATTCATCCTGCGGAAAAATCTTACTTCGGCTGGGGTTTCGTAAGATGGTCCTGTTACAGCAATATATGTTCCTTTTTGGTAGGGAATTTGGTTAGCAACCAACTCATTCTCGAAATTGAGGTTCCATTGCTCGTTAAACAAGTTTTTTGCAATATTATTTACTCCAAAAATCTGCTTATCGAAAAGATGGATTATTTTCTTGTAAGTGAAGTTAATTGTGCTCGTAATCAGCATGATGTCACCTAGGTTATATACATTGTTCAGTGCACCTGCGGCATTTAAATACATGTAATTCTTCACTCCATAAAGATACGGCATAAAAACAGGCAATAGTATACTTTCCAGGCTATGACCTTCGTATAAATGAAACCGCCCTGCAAAAACCATAGCAATTTTGCCATTATGCTCAATTAAGATAAGCTCGTTGGTGTGTCCTTCCACATCCGATCGAGGCATAAATGGTATGTCGGAATAAGGGATGGACTGTAGGATTTTATAGCGGTTCCAGATATTATCAAGTCCCGAGCCGCTCGATATAATTATATTTGGCATATAATTGATTAATGCAGCAACCTCGTAGGAAACAGAAAATACTTTTTCTAAAGTTTCTTCGCTTAATAGAATCATAGCATTATTTCTTTTTTACAAATTTAAAAAAAATAATAGTTTATTAAGAATTATTTGACAATATCGTCTAAATTTCTTTTAATCGTTGAATATGAATTTTTTAAATCCCATAATCTTATTTGGCCTGATTCTATCGGCCATACCTTTGATAATACATTTGCTTAATCTACGGAAATTAAGAACCATCGAGTTTTCGAGTTTGAAATTTCTGAAGGAATTGCAGAAATCTCATATACGTAAGTTAAAAATTCAACAATGGATATTATTGCTATTAAGAATCTTAACGATAATTTTTCTTGTTCTGGCATTTTCCCGTCCAATAACAACAGGCCACATTCCAGGACTTTCGCAATATGCTCAATCCAGCATAATTATTTTGTTCGACAATAGCCCAAGTATGAATATTTCGGACCAATATGGGAATCGTTTTAATTTCGCTAAACGTATTACCAAAAAATTGCTCGACCAAATGAGCAATCGCGACGAAATAATTGTTATACCTATGGCCAATCTGCAAACTTCGGACAATTATTCATTTAATTCGAATATTAAAAATATTAGCGAGCAAGTTTCCAAAATTAAAATTGGATCCAAGACAATCAGTATTTCGCGATCTATTTCAGTTGCTGCTGAATTGCTTAAAAACAATGCACATCATCTGAACAAAGAGATATTTATTATCACCGATAATAAAACGATCAATTATGATGATTTCGACAAAACTATAATAGAGGGAATCCGGCCTGCTATATATTTCTTGCAGGTTGTCCAGGAATCCAAATCGGACATTAAAAACATTTCGATAGATAGTATAATTCCAATTTCACGAATCTTGCAAATAAACCGACCGTTCAATATCCAAGCGATGATTACCAATCATTCCAGTGAAGATAAGAAAAACCAAATTCTTTCGCTTTTATTCAACGACACAAAAGTTGGACAAAAGAACATCAACATTAAAAATACTTCAAGCAGTCTGCAAGATATTAGTGCTAATTTGCCAAATGAAGATGTTGTGCTTGGTAAAATTGAAATGGAAAATGATGCGATGAATGACGATAATGTACGATATTTTGGGTTGATTGTTCCCGTTAAACCCAAAGTTTGTTTGGTTGGCAATGCTGAAAATATTTATCTCGCAAATGCTTTGGGACAGAACTATCAGAATTCCTATTGCGAATTTCAACGTATTTCCTCAGCTAACTTTAATAGCATAGATCCAAATCAATTTGATTTAATTATTTTTACTGATTACTCATCTATAAATAATTCCAAGATTATTAATTATTTAACAGAAGGTGGACGGGCTATTTTCTTTGCAAGTGATGATTTTACACAAAACATCGAATTGAAAACGCAGTTATCATTGCCTGATGTCCAATTATCCTCCTATCCTGCTACACAAGCAAACACAATTACTCAAATAAACCGAACTCACCCATTATTCGATGGAGTTTTTGCAGACCAAAGTAGCGAATTACCCGACAAAATCCGCATAATGAAAGAAATCAATTCCAACAATGGAGTCTCGATTGTTCAAACATCAATCGGAAGTTTGCTATCGGAATATCGATTAGGAAAAGGGAAGTACTTTTTCGTAAATGTTGCTCCGTCGTTGGATTGGAGCAATTTTCCCACATCCACATTATTCCCGATAATGATATATCGCTCAGTACTTTATTTATCAACCTTGCCAGAGTTATCCTATAACGTTTCGATAGGTAGTAGTATTCAATTGCAAATTCCAGAAAAATTTGCAACTGGCTCGAATTATAAAATAATCGACCCTCTCGGAAACGAACAGGTTTTATATGCACCAAACCTACCAAGTGGCATTACGATTAATATTCCTGCAGTGGAAATTCCGGGTAATTACCTTATTTTAAATAATGAAAATAAAGCTGTTGGAGTTGTATCAGCAAACATAAACCCTAAAGAATCCCAGATGAACATTCTAGAAGACAAAATAATTGCCGAAATGATGAAAGCAAAATTCAAAAAGAAAATAACCGTTGCATTTATCGATGATATGACTTCGTTAAACAAACAAATACAAAAAGTACGTACCGGCTCGGAATTATGGCAAGTGTTCTTAATTCTTGCTTTACTCACTGCTTTATCCGAGATGGTTATCCAACGTGCAGTTAAAGGACATTAAAGAATATTTTTGAAGAAAATTTATAGATTATTAATTCTCTTAGGATATTTTTGTTTAAAAAGCATCAATCCTGTTATTATTTCCGTAGGGGCACATTGCAATGTGCCCACGCAACTCAACATGGCAAGTGCGTTATTCTGAACCAAACATTGCGGAAATTCCCCCTCACAGATAGGGAGATAATTCACACAAGCAGTTACCAAACTTAAAGGGACTATATAATCTCTATGAGATAATAAGCGTCTTTCTTACTCTTGAGTTACCATAATAAAATCACTCTGTGATTTATACATCAATGAAAAAAAATACTAAAAATCAATCGCATAGCGAATGCATTTTGATAACTTTCTAGAGTCCCACATCTCAGAATTATCATACGTAGGGGCACATTGCCATGTGCCCTTACAACTAAATTGGTGTATTCACTGGTTGATGTATAGAAAAAATCTTTAACTAAAAATATCGGAACAAATGAATTTTTAAATTATTGGTAATAATACCTTTACGAATAATATATGCCCAAAAATATCGAAATATTTGATTTTCATCAAAATAATTGGTATCACGTATTATTTTTTTTTGTAATTTAGGGATGAATTTTTTAACAAAAAAGGAGAAAAAATATGGA
>CAYOPF010000049.1:0-18297 GCA_964405755.1 uncultured Chloroherpeton sp. | reverse complement strand
CTGGTCGCAAACAACGAGAGAGAAACAGATAATCCGCATCAGCCTTAAATATTTAAAAAGGGATAGCCTAATCAAGCTGTTCCTGTTTTTTTTTCTTTTCATAATGGATTTAATTTATGTCGATTTTTTGTAGACTGCTATATATTAAGATAGAGAATAACCTTCTAGAATTATAATATTTTTTCTTTGATATTTCAATTAATGTTTTAATTTTGAATATTGAATTTTACACAATTTTAAAACTTTGAAAAATTCCGTTTGTATCGTACAAAAAATTACAGTAAGGAGGTAGCGGTGCGATTAAGAGTAAAAAATATAGAACAAAAAAAATATTGCCACATATTAAGTGTAGGTAATACAGAGCGAGTAGATTCTGATAAATTTAAAATAGTTTCACAGTACGAATTTATTAAGTCATTAAAACCCGAAACTCAAAGAAGCATAATTGCAGATCCTGATTTTACAATTAAAGATGATGCAGAATTCGAACAAAAGATAAAGGAAGCTGCCGATACTTGGGGCGAAATGGTTAGTGTTAACAGAACATTTTTTGAAGGCGATGTAACTGAATTGGCAGTTATAGCTGCACGAAAGTGTTTGGCTGATGCCATATCTAATTTTGGATTTGACGCAAACACCATCGATGTAATAATAGGCGCAACCAACACAGGACCTGGTTACCCCAGTTTAGCAGATTTTGTAAAAGAAGGGCTAAATTTAAGAAATGAGGCAATATGCTTCGATGTTACCGAAGCGTGTGTGGCTGGTTCTGTTGCTGTTTTTCAGGGTTGGTCGTTAATTACAAGTGGTGCCTGCCGCAACGTTTTGGTGGTTGCTTCCGAGAAAGCTACCACTTTAACCCATTTAGAAAACTGGCAAGGCTCTAACCTGTTTGGAGACGGAGCTTTTGCTATGTTATTAACAGCTAGCAATAATCAGGAGGATGAGTCATTTGATTATTTTGAATTTAATTCATTCCCCCATGACGGAAATTTAAAGCATATACAAAAAACTGAAACTGGATTTGTACAAGTTGGCAAAAAGGTTCATATCTTTGTTATCAGAGATGTTGTAAACGCTTTGCAAGCTTGCATTGCCGAAACTGGCTATAAGATAGATGAGATACAACACCTGATATTTCATCAGCCAAGCAACAAAACAATTGGTTCTCTTGTGGAAAAAGTATCTACGATGTGGCCTGAGTTCAAAGGCGAAATTCACAGGGGCGAAAATATGGGCAATATTTCTAGTGCGAGTTTTGGCCACCTTCTTGCCACTAAGATCCACTCCGGAGCAATTAAGAAAGGAGAACCAATATTATCCTGCACATTCGGAGCAGGTTTGTCTATAGGTATAATGGTCTTTAGGATGTAGGCGTCTGTTATAAAACAAACTTACAAAAAAAGTCCACCTATTCTTTCTAGATGGACTTTTTTATTACTATCATTCACTATTCAAAAATTACGTAGTCGTAGTATTCTGCTGGGAGTATATACATAGGTTTTCCGTTGTTTTCCAGTCTCATCTTTAAGGACTGAAGGAAATAATTAACTTTAACCTCGTCGTTATTAAGCATTTTATAAATATCTTTTGCAATTTCTGTATTCTGAATTCCCAACATTCCCAATAAATCAAGCGATAAATTAAATGTTGGTCTTGGCATTTCGACAACTGCAAAACTTTCGTTATCCTTTATTCCTGCTTTTTTGCGTGCTATATCTATTGCATCGTTCAATCCACCCAAAACGTCCACCAAACCTTTTTCTTTTCCATCTATACCACTCCAAACACGTCCTTGAGCGTAAGGTTCGATTTTGTCCACTGTTGTTCTTCTGCCATCTGCCACTTTCTTTGTAAATTCACCATAAGCATCGTTTATGTAATTCTCGTACAATTTCCTTTCTTCGCTTGTTAAGTTTCTCACGGGCAAGCCAAGGCCTAATATTGGCATCTGGAATGGATAACCCAAATCAGCAAATTTTCCTATTTTTACAAAATCAGTTGATATTCCAATAGTATCTTTCAAACCTTTATCGTAAATCCAACTTGATATCACTCCAATTGAACCGGTTATTGTTCCTGGATTAGCTACAATTGTGTCTGCATACATCGATAGCCAATATCCACCAGATGCTGCTACTGCTCCTTGCGATACAATAATTGGTTTTTTACCTCTGTTCTGTCGCATAACTTCGGCGATATAATCCGATGCCAACGCATCCCCGCCTGGACTGTCCACACGCAGCACAATTGCTGCTATGTTGGAATTCTCCATAGCTTTTTTAATATCATTAACCAATGTTCTTGCTTTTATTCCTGCATCCATAGAGCATTCGCCAAGGGCATAAATAACAGCAATCTTCTTTGGTTCGTAACCCCATTTATCATCGAATGGCTTTGGTTCGTCCAAATCCATTACAAATTGTGTTAAAATTGTTTTGGTTTCAATAGTATCCATTAATTTGTTGCGGTCCACCCAGCGACCAGAGTAATCAACAAGTTTCATATCTATTGCTTTTGGATAGGTTACGATTAAGTCCTCATTAACCAATTTTTCGAAAGATTCGGAACTTATCGATCTGCCTCTGGTAATATCTTTCTTTGCAATATCGTACCAATCATCAATTAATGCCCGGCGTTGTTCTCTATCGGCATCGCTCATTTTCTCTCTTGCAAAACCTTCTGCAGCAGATTTATATTTAAACAATCTGATTTCTTCGTATCCAATATGTGCATTTTCCAACATTTTTTTGTAGAAACTTCTTCCAAGTAAATATCCTTCGAATCCTATTCCACCAAGCGGATCCATAACTATTTTATCGGCAACTGAAGCAAAGTGATATAAACCCAATCCTCCACGGTCGATATATATTACAACCTTCTTGCCTTTATCTTTGAATTTTTCGAGTTCATTTCTAATTTCCCATAGCATTGCCCTGTTTGCCAATATATTAGTTGCATTAATAACAATGCCTCCTATTGATTTACTTTCTCCTAACGATTTAATCCTCCTCAATATCCCAAGTAAACTCTTTGAATTATCGAAAAATAAACCTTTCTGGTATTTAATTTCGCCTGATAAATCCAATTCGTAATATATTTTTGGCTTTACTGGTGATATGAAATCCATTATAGTTCTGTCCAATGCACCTAATCTTACCGATGCAGTTGTATAATCTATTTTATTGTCGCTATTCAAAGCCGATATAGCACCTACTCCGTAATTACCAAAACTTATATCCACACCAATTGTTGCTGCTTTTGTGGAAAAATATCTTCCGTTCAATCGAATACCATCAACTACTTCCCAACTTACTCCAGCACTCCACTGGGCATCTTCAATTTTTTGTTCGTTGAACATCAATGCATCTGCAAATACAGCCAAAGGATAGGCATTGCCAAATGGTCTGATTGCAACATCTACCACACCTTCGTATTCTTCTTTGTCCAAAGAATATGTCATGAATCCACCTAAGGATAGATATTCAAAAGGTCGCGACAAAGCTCCAAAGTGTAATGTATTGCTCCTTCCGAATCTCGATTTATCTCCTCCAACAAATCCGTATGCAAATCCCATCGAAAACTTAGGGTCTCCAAATGAAAATCCGTATCTATAATCTGCCAAGTATCCTTTATCATCACCGCCACGGATAACGCCAAATGTTCCATTTTTCCCTCCTGTAAAGAGTCCCCATGGGGTTATTCCGTTCATTTCTTTAGTTATTATCGAAAACTGCATATCCCCATTGTGCAAATATGATGTTATTGCTGGATTATCGAATCCATACAAACCAAATTTGAATGCTCCAGGTGACGACTGCATATATGGGGTCAGTTGGCAGTAGGTTAGAAAACTTCTTTGTTGTGCCACTAAGTTTGTTGCAATTAATAATAATACAACCAGTAAATACTTTTTCATAAAAATTACCCTTAATATTTATTTTTATTAACATAATTACGATTTTATTTACAAAATGTTCTAATTTCAAAACAAATAATATTATAATATTTAATTATATTGTAGTAATTTTGTTTTTTTATAGAGTGGTATTATGTTAGATTTAAAATTTATCCGCGAAAATATTGATTTAGTAAAACAGAATATAAAAAATAAGAATGAAAAAGCCGACTTAGGTGAGTTTTTGGAATTAGAAGAAAAACGCCGAGTTATAATTAAAGATGTTGAAAAACTTAAGAACGACCGAAATAATGCAAGCAAAGAAATTGCCCAATTAAAAAAAGAAGGTAAAGATGCAACAGATTTCATAAACAAAATGAAGGTTGTTTCGGATAAAATAAAGGAATTGGACGATGAATTAAAGTTGGTCGAAAACAGGGTTTTTAATACTATCGCTTTTCTTCCAAATATACTTCACTCGTCTGTTCCTATTGGTCGCTCGGCAGAAGAAAACCCTATTATTAGAAATGTTGGGGAAATTAAAGAACAAAAATATAAGGCAAACCATATAGAAATTTCCAAAAATCTTGGAATTTTGGATTTCGAAAGAGGTGCTAAAGTATCCGGATCAGGTTTTGCTTTTTATATAGGAAAAGGTGCAGCACTCGAAAGAGCCTTAATAAGATTTATGCTGGATTATCATATCGAAAAACACGGATATACCGAAATTTGGTCTCCTTTTATGGTTAATAAGGATAGTATGTTTGGTACAGGTCAATTACCAAAAATGGGCAATGATTCCTATTTTATTAATGATGATGAAATGTATTTGATACCAACTGCAGAAGTTCCCTTAACAAATTACCACCGAGAAGATATTTTAAAAGTTGAAGACTTACCAAAGAAAATATGTGGATATTCACCTTGCTTTAGGCGCGAATCAGGTAGCTATGGCAAAGATGTACATGGATTTTTGCGTGTTCATCAATTTAATAAAGTAGAAATGGTCAATTTTTCTTTACCAGAGAATTCCTACAATCAATTGGAAATTCTTGTTGGCGAAGCCGAAGATATATTGAAAGCATTAGAAATACCATACAGAGTTATTTTATTATGCTCGGGTGATACTTCATTCTCAAGTGCAAAAACCTATGATATAGAGATATGGGCTGCTGGCGAGCACAAATGGTTGGAAATATCGAGTTGTTCCAATTTTGATGATTTTCAGGCAAGACGTGGCAATATCAGATTCAAAAGAACACCTATTTCCAAACCAGAATTTGTTCATACTTTAAACGGTAGTGGATTGGCAACTTCAAGATTATATGCAACAATTCTCGAAAACTTTGTACAAGAAGATGGCTCAGTAATTATACCAGAAGCATTAAGAGATTATTGCAAATTTGATAAAATAGAATCAATATAATATATAATAAATAATAAAGTATTTAAATAATTAATATATTTATATATTTACCTTTGTTAATAAATTGGATAACTCTGTAAAATATAGGAAAATAAACTAGTTAGAATTACAAAAGTATGTTGATAAATTTAAAATTTGATTTGAGAAATTATCGGTTTTTTACATAAATTTATTAAATAAAAAAAATTGGTTAATAAGTTTAAAGTTTTATTCATAATTTAAACAACGGTTTTCAACAAAATGTTAAAATTTTGTTAATAAAAATAGGAAAAATAAAATGAAAATAGCAATAGCATCGGATCATGCTGGTTTCAAATATAAAGAAGAAATATCTATATATATAAAGTCGTTAGGCCATCAAGTATTGGATTTTGGTACTTATTCTGAAGAATCAGTAGATTATCCAGATTTTGCCTTTCCTGCTGCAGAAGGCGTAGCATCTACAGTTGCAGATTATGGTATATTGATTTGCGGAACTGGAATAGGAATGTCGATAGTTTCCAACAAAGTAACTGGAATTAGGGCGGCACTTTGCACGACAACATATATGGCAGACATGGCAAGAAAGCACAACAACGCTAATATTATTTGCTTTGGAGCGCGAACAACAACAATTGAAGAAATTAAAAAGATGTTGGAAATATTCCTATCCGAAGACTTCCTTGGCGATCGCCATATGATTCGAGTAGAAAAAATCCACAACCTAACTGGAAATTAAAAATTTAACTTCTTAAGAAATTAATTATACTACTTTAATTTTCATAAAAAACAGCTATTTTAATTAGAGCATATAAAAGGGAATATTTTTACACACCCCTTAATCCCCTCTGAAAGAGGGGATATTTTTATCACCAACGAACGAATTCATGGGCTATGTTTTTATGTGTTTTTTTAATGGCAGATACTATAGCCCCTCGCCTATTAGGAGAGGGGTAGGGGTGAGTTCGAATTGCCTTCCCATAAATGATGTAGGGGCGCGGCATGCCGTGCCCCTACAGAGGATACTTATGTATTAATGTTTATCGATTTTTCCAATTTGCTGAATTGGTGTAGAGCAACTTACTCCATTTTGAGTTAAGCTGCAACCAGAACAACCATTACATGCTGATGATTTACTTGGGTCGGTATTTGTCAAATTGCGAACTTTTTTTATGGTGGACAAGATTGTAAACACAATTGCCGAAAGAATTATTATATAAACTATTATTTCTTGCATAAATCCTGATGTTAAATAATTAATTTCCCAATTTGATAAGCTAAAAGCGAGACGAAATAAGCTAATGCAGTAGTGTAGGCCATTGTAAATACAGCCCATTTCCAGTTTGCTTCGCGGTTAATTGCTGCAATTACTGCCACACACGGAAAATATATAAGAATAAACAGCATAAGCGAATAAGCAACCAATGGACTGAATACGATCTCATCTTTGTATTTCCCTACGGAATGAGTTTGTTCCTTAAGTTTTGTTTGCAAATTAAAAGTATTGTCATCTTCAACATTTGAATGATAGAGAACGCCCATAGTACTTACAATTATTTCTTTGGCAGCTAAACCGGTTATGATACTTACCCCGATTTTCCAATCCCACCCCATTGGCTCGATTATTGGCTGAATAAAGTGTCCTAATTGACCTATGTATGATTTTTCCATACTTTCGGTTTCTTTATCCAATTCCACATCTTCTATAAGTTGGTTTTTCTCATTTTCAGAAATTCTATCATTGTTTTGGATTTCTGTGATTTTTTGGTTGTAATCAACACTATAATTTGCATTTCGGGGAAAATAACCTAATGCCCAGATAATAATTGATGCAACCAAGATAAATGTACCCATTTTCTTCAAATACTGTACTGCTTTATCCCACATGTGCATGCTCACGTTTCGGAAAGTTGGAATTCTATAGGGTGGAAGTTCCATAACGAAAGGCTGATCTTGTCCTTTGAATAAAGTATTTTTGAAAAGCATAGCAACCAATACAGCAAACATAATTCCAATTAGATAGATGGAAAGAAGCACTATACCTTGGTTGGCAACAAAAAAAGCTGATATAAAAAGGACATAAACCGGCAAGCGTGCACTACACGACATAAAAGGAATAATCAACATCGTAAGGATTCGATCTTTGCGGTTTTCCAGCGTTCGCGTTGCCATAACTGCAGGAACGTTGCATCCAAAACCCATTAGTAATGGAATGAACGATTTGCCATGCAAACCAATTTTATGCATCAAGCGGTCCATCAAAAATGCAGCTCGTGCCATATAACCTGTATCCTCCATAAAGGAAATGAAGAAAAACAGGATTAGAATGTTAGGCAAAAATACGATTACTGCTCCAACTCCACCAATTACGCCATCAACTAATAAGTCGCGTAATGCTCCTTCCTGCAGCAGGTTACTAACAAATCCAGAGAGTAAACTTACTCCTTGGTCTATGGTGTCCATAGGATAACTACCAAGTGTGAAAGTAGTTTGGAATGTTAACCACATAAAGAAAAGGAATATAGGGAATCCCCAGAATTTGTGTGTCAATAAGTTGTCGACCCAATAAGGATTCGTGATAATTTTGTTAACTTTTTCAATAGTTTCGTGCAAAGCACCTCTAATAAAACCATATCTGAAATTGGCCAAAAACGTTTCAATGTCTTCGTCGTAGTGCCTAATTAATTTACTCAGCTCCTTCTTTACTATTGTCATTAATTCCTGAGGAATTACATTCAAGATATGTTCAAGAACTTTTGTGTTGCCCTCGAGTAGTTTAATTGCAACAAACCTGTTTGGATAGTTCGAATTGTTTAATTTTGATGTGCGTAAAAAATTTTCAATAGAATTGACGGATTCTTCAATATCAGTATTAAAAATAATTTTTATATTTCTCGAAAATGGATTTTTTCCTTGTGTAACTTCTACGACAGTCTGGAAAAGCTCATCTAAACCTTTGCCACGATTTCCAACTGTTGGAACTATTGGTATTCCAATCATTTCGGCCAATTGTTGATAATTGAATTTAATTTGGTTCCTCTCCAATTCATCGTACATATTCAAAGCAATCACCACCGGCTGGTTCATCTCGATAAGCTGAGTGGTAAGGTATAGGTTGCGTTCCAAATTGGTGGCATCAAGAATGTTGATTATCACATCGGGCTTGTTATTAAATATAAACTCTCGCACGTAAGTTTCTTCGGCTGTGTAATCGGATAATGAATAAGTGCCGGGTAAATCGGTAATTTCCAGATTGTAATTTTTCCATTCAATTTTTGCAGTTTTTATATCGACGGTTACTCCGCCGTAGTTTCCAACTTTTTCTTTTTTCCCTGTTATGAAATTGAAAATGGATGTTTTACCACAATTAGGATTACCCACCAAAGCAACTCGAATTTTTCTATTGGTATTGCTTGTGAAATGAGAATTTTGAACTTCAACAATTTCACCATAATTTGTCAAATCGTTTTTTATATTTTCGGGTGAAGTTACCTCGATTAATTTTGATTCTTGCCTTCTTAACGATACATGATAACCCATAAGTTCATATTCAATTGGGTCGTGTAAAGGTGCTTTTTTTATAATAGTAATCTTGCTACCAGCAACAAAACCCATTTCCAGAATACGCTTTCGGAACTCGGATTTGCCATGAACTTTTACAATAACAGCCGATTCACCTTCACGCAGTTCGTTAAGTGTTTTTATCTGGTTTTCGTTATGTAGCAATAAATGTGTTTTCACTTTGTTGTTATTAGTTATTATATTAATAATTTAGCGCCAACAAAGAAGGAACGTGGTAACGATGGACCATAAATATAACCTGCATCACGAAATTCACCTTTGTCGAAGTCGGATTGAAAACTGTTGAAAATGTTCTGAATTCCTGAATTTAATTGTACCGAAAAATTGCTGTTAATCGCAATTGAGTAATTGAATCGAATATTTAAATCAAAAAATTCGGGAGTATTCGCTTCTCTATCTGCATCAATATATCCGGCAAAGTGCTGAACCAACATAGAGCCAGTGTAGGTGCCTGTTAAGGATAAATCTAATCCTTTATAGATGTTTGCAGTTGAAGTAAAGTAACCATAAGAGTTTGGTGAACGGAACATTCTCTTCTCTGGCTGCAAAGATTCGTTATCGCTCCATTTCTGCGGCTCGGTGTATTCGCTTTGCTGCAAAGTGATACCAAATTGAATTTGCCAATGTTCCGATGGAGCAATTCTTCCTTCCAGGTTAATTCCTTGTACCAATGCACCAGAACCATTTGTACGCAGTAAATTGGTAACGCCATCAGCAGTACCAATTTCCTCCAATACAAAGATATTATTCAAACTTGTTCTAAAGCCTTCAATCAAAATATTGGTTTGAACTTCTCCAAAATTATAATAAAAATCCAGCGAAGCACTAATGCTTTGAGATTTTTCTGTTTTCAAGTTGGGATCAATTGTAATTATACCAACTCCGCCACCTACTGCTGTTACATGCAAATCCTCGTCGAATGCCTGAGGCGCACGGAATCCAGCAGAATAGCTTGTGCGGATATTCACCCAGTCAAGCGGTGCATATCTAATGTTTATTCTTGGACTCAATATGGGGTTATCTACCATGTTATGCTTATCTAATCGCCCGCCTATAACTATATCAATTGTTTCGTTTTTCCATTCATTTTGCAAGAAAAAACTTTTAATATCTACTTTTTGATTAAAATCTCTTTTATAACCAAGCATTTTATCAGCAACCTCATTTGCAAGGTACTCAGCTCCTGCAATAAATTCAGAAGGCATAAATAGCAAGTAGTCGATATAATGATTATATTGTAAACCAGCAATATAGGTTCGGTCGGTAGTTGTACCGTATGCGTCCAAATTCTTTTGGGCACCATAATAGCTTTTGCGATCAATTGATTGAGTAGATAAATAGATGTTGAACTGATGTTTCACATCGGATGTAAATATATTGTAAGACAGGCCAGCAGTATTGATATTGTGCTCTAATTGTTCAGCTATATCTGCTTGGTGAGGAGGTAAATCGAACTTATTGCCTCCTCGTCGGAATTCACCTAAATTGTGATATTCTAAAGTTAGTTTACTAAAATCATTCAGTTTGTAGTAGCTTCGGAAACCCATGTTCTTCGATTCGAGCTTGGGCATTTCGCTAAACCCATCTCCATCATAATCAAAATAGTTCCTTTGGCGAGTGGAACCAAATATCGTAATGGCGGCTTTGCTGTCGTCCGACACAAAGGAAGAGTTCAAGTTTGTGTTAACATCCGAGGTTCGTCCAAGAATAAAACTTGTTGTGTTGGACAAGTTGATAAAGTTGGAAGTAGGTTCTTTTGTAATTATGTTAATCACTCCGCCAATTGCACTAGAACCAAACAAAGCAGAACCTCCACCTCGAATTACCTCGACACGTTCAATCATATTAACTGGAATTTGTTCAATACCATAAACACCAGCCAAAGAACTGAATAAGGGACGGTTATCAATAAGAATTTGGGAATATGGTCCGTCCAAACCATTAATTCGTACTTGGGTTGTGCCGCAATTCTGGCAATTATTTTCTACGCGTAGCCCAGGCTGGAAATTCAAACCCTGTGCAAGACAAACCGAATTGGTGTTTTCCAATTGTGAAGGACTTATTACATTAACAACCGTGGACGATTCTTTTCTGTTGGATTCTCTTTTGGTTGCTGATACCACAACCCCTTCCATCATTATTGCATCGATTTCTATTTCGAAATTAAGTTCCAAAGAAACATCGGATTTAAGTTCAATTTCCTTTTCGATTGTTTTATAACCCAGTCCTTTAACCATCACTATATATTTTCCCTCTGGTAAATTTTTGAGGAAGTAATGACCGGTTTTATCGGTGTAGGTACCAAGAGTGGTTCCTTTGATGGACACAGTTATATATGGGATATGCTCATTTGTAGTTTTGTTTACAACGTGGCCAAATAGATTTGCATCAGTTTTTGGTTTTGCGGTCAGATTTATATTTACGATAGTTATAATAATCAACAAGAACCAAATATTTTTCATTAAAAATCCACATTTTGTTTGAATTCGCATATTACAAAATTCCATTAAATTATGATTTTGTAGTATCACAATTTAATGGTATAATTTATTGTTAAAATAACAATTATATGTTAAACGAATTGACTATTTTAAAATTATAACCTTCTGATAACTCGTTGAATTGTTATCAATAAATAGAACGAAGTAAGTGCCATTTGGCAAAACAGATAAATCCACACTTTCGTTGTCGTTAATAAGATTGTGTTCGAAAACCAAAACCCCTTCGATTGAATAAACTTCAATTTTGGCTTGTTGAATATTGCTTTTTTGCGAAATATTCAAATATCCTTTTGTAATTGTTGGGTAGATTCTTACTTCGTTTTTCTGATTATTGTCCACACTTAATGTTTTAACTTGGTATTCCAAATTATCAAGAAACCATCCAACATCGTGACGGAAATTATTGCTCGAAAACCTTAAACGGACATCAATTCTATTATTTGCTTTTGGCAAGTGCAATTCTTGCATTACCCAGTCACGTTCGTCCACATTACCATCTTTCCATGCATCGTATTGCGATTTGTTGAACGAGGCATCGATATTTTCAAATTTACTGCTCCAGTTAATTCCACCATCAGCGGAATACTCCACCAAAGCTAAATCGTTTGGATCGACTATTGCAGCATGCCAGAACTTGATTGTTGCTTGCTGGTTGCATACAAATGGGAATAACATCAAGGTGTCGTTGGAATTAGCAGTATAATTTGCTTTGGGTGATTCTGTTATCGAATTTGGTTTGGAATACGAAAATTCATCAGTATAGTTCCATTTGCCGCCCCACCAATATTTTTTTGGTGTTTTGGCATCAAAATCATCTAAATACCTGTTTTCTGCAGTTACGTTGATTGGATTGCCAAAGAAGAATATTGGGTCATTGCTAAATAAGCTTTCTATCCCTTTTTTGGTTATCAATTTAGCTGTAACCAGGTAAAATCCAGTTGTATAGTTTTCACCCAATGTCCACTTGATAGTTTTCACTTTTCCGGTATCGGATTGCTCTAATTTTACTTTTAATTCCAACTTCCCGTCAAGATAAACAAACACTGAATCTAAATCTACAAGTGGGGTTATTCCGTCTTCTCTCATAGTTGGTAATTTAACATCCAATTCAAACGAGATTTTACCAGCACTTCCGCTACTTTTCTGCGAAATTATTGTCGGAGGCAATGGATTGCGCGAACCACCAGGATTGCCCATTGCCCGACGGGCAACACTTGTATCCTTGTTGGATTTTACAAATATTGAATAAGTATAGTATTTATAATCCTCAAGCTTTTCGTCAACGAATACAATTGTCCCACCTTGCAATTCTTCAATAAATTTGTTGTCACGATATAGCAATAAAGAATAATCCGAATTCTGCATAGGCTGCCCAAAAGTAAATTTCGTGGGATTTTCCCAAGTTAATTTTAATCTATCTGTTTGTTCCGGAAAAACAGAAACTTTAAAATTCTCGACCGGCAAAGGAGCCCGTGTGTTTACAATAGCAGTAAAAACGTCGCTATCGCGGATATTGGAGACTGCATTTCGCATATCAACCCACGAGGGATAAATAATTCCGTCGAAGAAAGCAACCCCACAGTAATCGCCTGCAAAAGCGTTATCCATAAAGGGATTGAGCCGTAAATCATGATCTTCGTCGCCCACTCGGCGGTCAATCCACGAAAGTCCTCCATCTCGCGAGTAACTCACATAGCAATTCACCATAATGTTGCTATCATCATCGCGGCTATCAAAGTACATAACAGCAATATCGCCGTTTTTCGGATCGACTGCTATCCATTGCCAGAATTGGTCATTCTTTGTTGTTTCGTGAATAATGATTGGCGTGCTCCAAGTGCTTCCTCCATCTATAGAACGCGAAAAATATATGTTAGGTATACTATCCGCCGCCCAGGTTAAATACAAATATCCTTTGCGTTCGCTCCACAAATCACAAGCTATAACTGGGTAAGCCTCTGCTCGCACCTTGCCTTTAACTGTATGGCGGTATCCTCCCTGACCAGGGATATATTTTGTTATACCAAATATATTATAATTGAAGATGATTTTTGTTGCAGAAAAAGTTTTGCCACCATCAACTGATTTGGCAAACCCAACACCATGCACGATACCATCGTTCCACACACAGTATACTTCCCCGCCAGGACCGGTAATTGCTAAGGGAAAACTTTGTCCGTAAGTAGTATCCTCGGATGTCCCGGATTTCCGGGGACTAACGGGAATGGGAGTGCTCCACGTTTCGCCTTTGTCGGTTGATTTGCTTATAACAATTTGTGTGGCTGAATCCTTGGGAGTAACCCTTTTCCAAGGAATATAAAGATGATTGAAGAATGGAGAGGTTATTGAATTATCTACATGTACATAGTATTTATCTTCAAAAGTGGAGTCCAGTGTTTGCGGACCAGTATGGACAATTACGGGAATATGCGATTTCCAGGTCTTACCGCCATCAGTAGTTTTGGATAAAAACACCCCATTTTCGCCAACAAGTAAATCGGTTGTTGGATCGATTTTCCCAAAACCACCATAGCATAAGTAGCCTGTTCCATCAATTGCAAACGCAACCGATGGATCGTTGGTTGAACGCCACCCGGGATAGGGACGGCCTAAATTGACATTTTTCCAAGTGTGTGCTCCATCTTGGGATACATACACCCAGGTGGCAGATTCGTCGCGATAATCAACTGCCGAAGCAATTAAGTTCAAGGGATTTGTCGGGTTAACTGCAATAGAGGATTCGTTCTGCATTTTAAAACTTTCATTTGCTTCGTCGTCAATTGTATTGGAGTTTAAAAATATTGGCAAATATTTTCCCGATTGCAAACGTGGAACTTTCGGAAATTTAAAAACAGGTCTGGCGTGGGATGTGCCGATTCCATCATTCTTTTATAAGCTTCCTTAATTTTTTGAATGTCTTTCTTACCCGAATAAGCAGTATTAAATAAAAATAATAACAGTATTAAAAATGGTAAAATCTTATTCATTTAACTTCCCTTTTTTATAATTTTCTAAATTAATCAAATCTCTATTATTAACAAGTAATTACAAAGGTAAAAAATGGCATAGTTATTGATTATTAATATAAAAGAAATAAGAGGCAAATATGCGTAAAGTATTGATATCATTAACTATTATGATTGCATTTGGCAGCAATTCATTATTTGCAATCAAACCAATTGCAACGATACCATCGGACCCAAACAACTTTGAGGTATTCACCGAAAACGAAGAAATATTCCTTGAGAAATACCTTGAATACTATATCCCCGCGGTAATGTTGCAAACTCAATTACGAATGGTGGGTGTGGACAAATTTCCCAAATTACCTACATTCTCATTCCAGGTTATTGAGAACCTTGAAGTCAAGAAATTGAAAGAAATTGCAAAAGTAGCAAAAGATTTAACTAAACAAGTTGAAGTGCTACCCGAATCCTACAACCCAGCTTTGATTAATTGCGAAAAAGTAAAATCCGAGCTGGAATCGCAACTATTTCACCTTTCGCTCGATACCATTGGCCTATCGAAAGAGAAAAAATATATTGAAAAATTAAAGAAAAAGTTGGAGGAAATTGTTGCTCAGTCCGAAAAGAACGAAATGGAATATAACCAAAAGTATCAGAAACTTGTTAAAGAAAATTTTGAACTAAAATATTATGGAACAATCGATAAAGAACCCATGCAACTATTTTTAGTAAAAGTAACGGCAAAAGGTTCTCAACTTTTTTTGAATAGCAATGATATAGAGAAAGGAGTATTTCCTTCGTTCAATATAGATTTCGAAGCAGTGAATATAGCACAACAGCGAGCAAGCATAAGTTTGTGGTCCGAATATAGTTTGCAAACTACAAAAGTAAAAATCAATCCCATAAGCAACAGCAACGACCGCCAACATTACAGCGAACAGATACTTGCCTTTGGAGCAGATATAGGACTAAACTTATCGAAATTATTCAGTATAAAAAGAATAAAATGGGACTTCGATTTAGGTTTTGGATATTTTAAGGGGTTTGTAAACCACACCAACTATAATTATCCAAAATCGGAATACCAAGGAAATATTATAAAAGTCGAAACTTCGTTTCATAATTTCTCGCGTCTCACCCCGTTCGGAATTCACTTTGGTGCTTATTTCAACAGATTTGCAGATGATATCATATATTACAAGGAAGGTCCACCGGTAATTTTGCGATCGAGTTGGAGGCCATCGATTTATGCTGGCATTTCTTTTAATTTAATACAGATTTATAAGTAGGTGATTTATGAAACGAATAATAATAATACTTTTAATAATGGTTTCGCCAATTTTTGCAAAAGACATAGATGAAGCAAAGCGATTCCTGAAATTGGCAAACACTCAGCTCGATGCTGATAAATTTGACGAAGCTAATGCAAGCTACAATCGGGCAAAATTATTAATCGGAATTCCTACAACCTGGGATGCACGATATTGGGATGCCGCTTCAGATGAATTTTTAGGAAAGTTGCATCTAAAAATGGGCAATAATGCATTAGCTAGAATATCCTACGAAATTTCTTTAAATAAATTCAAAAACCTAGTAAAAATGCGAGATGGTTCGCCCGATGCAATAAATGAAATTCTATCGAAAATTGACGAAATTTCCAATTCCGTCGAACGAATTCCACAAAATGCAAAGAATATTAGCTTGGACAACTCCAAACAAACTGGTGCTTTAGTTTTACCTACGGATGTCGAAAAATTTAGTTGTAATGGATGTAAATTAAAAGAATTTCCATACTGGCTTACAAACTACAAAAAATTAAACACCATAATTCTGTCCAACAATAACATTAAAACAATAGTAATACCCAAGATGCCCAAACTTACATATTTGGATTTATCGGCAAATAAAACCAAGAAAATAGATGGCGACTTTAGCGATATTCCAAATCTCGAATATTTATATTTATCAGGAATGAATTTGAAATCTATTCCTCCGAGCATAATTAAATTATCAAAATTGAATGTTTTAGATATAAGAGGAAACAATATCCCATTTTCTGAAATTAAAAATATCATTCAAGCTTTGCCAAACACACTTATCTTGCATGATAATTATATCCTTGATGTCCAAAAAGGTGAAGAAGAGGAAGTCGAAGAATAATTTATATCACTTTTTTGAAACCTAATTTTCAAGAATTTCGTAATACCTATAAAAAGGTGTAATATGAGATTCTTGAATTACTTTATAATTGGACTTGCTGTTGTTATATTAAATGTAAATTACTTGTTGTGCCAGGAAAACCCCGCACCTCCAGATGAGCCTAAGCAAGATACAACAAGCAACGAAAGGGTTAGCATTCTGCCCGATGATGATTTTGAATTTTCTTTCAAAAATAAAGACTTTAAGTTTAAAATGTATTCTCCTTCCAATTGGAGTTGGAAACCAGAAAAGCCACTAATTAACTTTGAGTTTGGCCAGGCAGGTTTTTCCAATGCAGATTACGATGGAATTCAATTCAAGCCAAGTCCGGTATTATCATTAATATTAGGATACTACAAAGATGCGAATAAAACACAAAGTACTTTATATAACTCCAAAACAAGCGAGGTGTTTGTTTCCTACTATTCGGATAAATTGTGGGACTTAAAAGAAAATGCAAAAGAGTACGATACCGAAAATTGGCAGTTTGGTGTTAACTGGGGGGAAGGTTATGGGAATGAATTCCATAAAAACTTCAAAATATACTTTAATCATAAAAGTGGATATTCTTGGACAAGGTTTAAGTTATCAGACAAAGGTAGTATTGTAGATACTATTTTCGTTAGCAGATTTGATAGATACAATGAAATCTTTAAATTTGGGGAACAATTCCAAAGCACAGGAAGCATTGTCCTATTTGATTTGATTAACCTGAATGCAAGTTATCAAAAAATACATGTCTATCCTGCACACATGTTTTGGTATTGGTCTTTGAGCGAAATAATGGAATCTGCTGCACATTCCCTATTCGATGAATTTGTGGATGAGATTAAGAAATTCTCGCCCGAACTAACCCCTTTGTTCAATATATTGTTAAAAACAGGTTTATCTTATGGAGCTTATGAGCTTAAAAGAAATAATATGAATTGGCCAGTTAATACCGAACCACCATTTGTCATTGAAAACTTCAAAGTTGGTCTTGGTTTCAATTTTTAATGGAAATCCATTTATCTTGTGTAATTTAGTATTTTTATGCTAAGCAAAAATGAAAATAATTGATGAATTGCACCAGGATTATGGTAAGTTTAAATTAAATGAAAACGATTTAACCGAAAGCCCTAATGATTTATTTCTGCAATGGTATAACTTTGCTAAACAATCAAATATAATAGATTACAACTCATTTGTATTGTCAACTTCAACCCCGAGTGGTGTCCCATCATCTCGGGTTTTGCTGTTGAAAGGATTGGACGAGCAAGGTTTGATTTTCTTTACAAATTACGAAAGCCAGAAGGCACGAGAATTATCCGAAAATCCTAATGCCGCTATGCTTTTTTTCTGGAAAGAATTCGAACGGCAAGTGAGAATACAAGGCAAGGTTGAAAAAATTTCTGCAGAGGAATCTTATGAATATTTCAAAACCAGACCAATAGCCAGCAGAGCAGGAGCTTGGGCATCCAAACAAAGCCAGCCATTACCGAGCCGCTTCCGTCTTGTTCGCGATGTAGCAAAAATACTAATACAGCATCCACTTGAGATACCTTTACCACCTCATTGGGGTGGATATCGGTTAACCCCCGTTGAATTCGAATTCTGGAAAGGACGAGAAAGTCGGCTTCACGACCGATTCCAATTTAAGTTGGAAGATAGTAATTGGAAGGTATGCAGGTTATATCCTTAAAAATTAAATCGGTTATTTATAGTTCAACAACATTTCCTTAATTTTGTAAAAAAACATTGAAATTT
>CAYOPF010000048.1:17480-18461 GCA_964405755.1 uncultured Chloroherpeton sp. | reverse complement strand
AACATAATATCAATTGGAAACTCTTCTCAGATGGGTTCTGGTGCAATTGGGGGCAATATTGATTTTGGAATTAATAATAAGAGCAAGCAAGCTAAGGCGACTTTTTCGTTAGGTTCTTTTGGATATTCCAAAGCAACTTTTAGTCAGAATAATTTGTTATCATTTTTCCCATTTTTGTCAAATTCCATTAGCTACGAAACATATACTGGCAATTATCCTATTACATACAATGAATTTGGTAACATGAAAGATACATTTAGAACAAATTCTGAGTACAAGTTGCTTAAATTCAGTAATATAATTAAGGTTCCATTTACAAGTCAAGTATTATTTAATTCTATCACATTTCTTTCTTTTAATAATCAACAGCAACCTGGCGCAGTTTTAATTGGCAGATTAGAAGAAAGTGACGCTTTTCTCAAGCAAAGCAATCTATTTTCTTTAAATCGAATTATTTATGCATTTCGTTTGTCAGAATTTGTTATTGATAATATATTTTCAATTAAAAATTATATTTATATTAATAACAATGATTTAATTATAAACAATTCAGAGTTTACTTATTTTGATATTTCAAACAAGATTTCATACAAATATGAAATTAGCAAAAAGTCGCACACAAAATTCGATTTTGGATGGGATTACAATCAATTAGCTGGGAATATGATACAAAAAGACCTTGGAAATTTTGTTGATAGACATATTTTGTTTATTTCGAGTAACTATCATAATTCAATGGAATTATTACCATTATCATACATTATTTCTCTTAGAATCGACAAATCTTCCGATATAACTCCAATCTCCAATTCTGGAAGTATAGCAGTTAATTACTATTATAATCATAGTCTTAAAGCTAATATTTCATTATCCAAAAATTATAGATTTCCGAGCTTTAACGAAATGTACTATTTCAATTATGGAAATATCAATTTACTACCAGAAAAATCGTTATCTGGAGAATTTTCGGTTGGATACTCT
>CAYOPF010000048.1:0-17470 GCA_964405755.1 uncultured Chloroherpeton sp. | reverse complement strand
AATATACTTGTTCAAATTTTTGGATTTATTAACAATATCGACGATAAAATTGTTTCCGTTCCAAAATCCACATTTAGTTGGTCGGCACAGAATTTCTCAAAAGTTCTTAATTATGGTACTGAGATGAATATAATATTACCTATCTATAAAGATATACAAATATTTAAGTTAAATTACCTAATACAAACTTCCTATGATAATAATCCAAATTCAAAATACTATAAATCTATTATTCCCTATATTCCAATCGAAAAATTTTCAATATCTTCCGAAACTAAATATAGTAATTTCAATATTAGCATAAATTTACAAAGAACATCTTATAGATATTATTTATCGCAAAATAGTGTTGATAATCTGCTACCAAGCTATATAACAATCAATGCTTTGATTCAATATCAAACATCAGTTATTTCTAAGTTTCCTTTGTTTATTTCATTGAATATTAATAACTTAACTAATATAAATTACGAAATTGTTAAAAATTATCCAATGCCACCTCGTTCAATTTCATTCACTATTGGGAGTAGATATGAAAAGACAAATGAATAACTGCCAATTATTAATTCTCCTAATGTTTACATTTACAAATATTTCGTTTGCACAGAGCAATAGATTTATTGATACAGTATATCACTTCAAATCTGGAGAGGGACAAAACGTCGGACAATCTTCTGAGTATTTTCCACGTAATATCTTCGGACCACCCTCGAAAAATGCAACCAAAGAAATACCAGAATCCTCTCCATCCGAAGTTTTATCGATTGGAATGAGTGGTGAAATTATCGTTGGTTTCAAGGACGCTTATTTAGTTGACGGACTTGGTATTGATTTTATAATATTCGAAAATGTTTTTATCAATCCAATTAACAAAAAACTATTTGCTGAACCAGCTTTGGTATCTGTGAGTGAAGATGGAATTAAATTTATTGATTTTCCTTTTGATTCTCTTACTTTAGAAGGTTGTGCTGGAACGAAACATACAAATGGAATCGCATATCCGTTCGACTATACAAATTCTGGAGGCAATGGCTTTGATATTGCAACATTAGGTATAAAGAAAGTTAAATATATAAAAATAAAGGATATAACCGAGATGATTTTACAAAACGCATCTCATCCATTTTACGATCCTACATTAAGTGGATTCGACTTGGACGCCGTAGCTGGATTATATGTAGTTGATGAGCATACAAGTGTTAAATCAAATCTGAACATAGATATAATATCAAATAATATAGGAGTTTATGATTATTTAGGTAATAAAATTATGGAATTTGAGAATATAACTGAGCTTGAATTATTACAGAAACTAGCCAAGGGCTGTTATTTTATTGTAGTTAATTCTAATTCTGATTTTCAGTTTAGGAGAATATGCGTAAACTAATAATATTTATATTGATTGGAGTATTCATTTCTTCCTGTGTTCAAGATCCTGTGAAGAATCTTGATGATGATGTCCGAATAGATAATAACTCAGCAGTTATTATTTGCGAAGGTTTATACGGTTACAATAATGCAAGTGTAACAACATTTTCAACGTCAACTGGAAAAGTAAATCCACAAATTTTCCAGCAAGTTAATGGGTTCGATTTAGGAGATATCGCCAATTCATCTATAATTTTGGATAGTTCTTTATATGTAATTGTCTCGACTTCAAGGGTTTTATATAAAATATCACTGAAAAATTTTAAAGTTCAACAAGTATTATTATTTCCAACTAATGCATATCCCCGTCAAATAATTAGTAATGATGGTTACTTTTATGTTAGTGAAGCTTATACAAATAAAATATATAAAATAAAGCAAAGTGATTTAAAAATTGCCGACTTTATTATTGTGGGAGCTCAACCAGAGGGTATGTGTGTCCTGGATAATTACTTATATGTTGTCAATTCTGGTTGGGGCGATATCAATACCAGTCACTCAGATGCAAATACAATTTACAAAATAAATCTTAGTGATTTACAAATTGTAAAGAAAGTGAAAACCTTCCCAAATCCAGTCGAAATTATTGCAGATTCTATAAGCAAAAAAATTTATGTAACTTATTATCATTTACCTTCCCAAAAAGACTCTGTTGGAGGAATCTTGGAATATGACGATAATTTGCTAATAAATAAAGAATTTAAGGGTAATTTTTTGAAAACTAAAATAATAAACAATAAAAAATTACTTTCATTAATTGATAATAATCCATCAAGGGGAAAAAATTATAACCCAGGTTTAGCCGTTATTGATTTACTAGATAATTCAACAAAAACAATATTAAAAAACAACATAAAAATGGAATTTTGGTATAATTTTCTATTCGATCCCGACAATCAACAGATATGGATATGCAATGCTATGGACTTCCAATCGAACGGAAAAATAGAAATATATAACACAAATTATACATTAACAAAAATTGAACTCATAAAAAGTTTTTATACTGGGTTAAATCCAAATCAAATATTGTTGTGGAAATAAACTTAATTTTAACTAAAATTATTTAATTTTGTAGTTCATATTTTTTGGTTTATTTATGAGTATATTAGTTGATAAAAATACGAAAGTAATAGTGCAGGGAATCACTGGTTCCGAAGGTACATTCCATACTTCTCAGATGATAGAATATGGGACTAACATTGTCGGAGGAGTAACCCCAGGCAAAGGAGGTCAAGCTTATGAGGGTAAGGGTGAAAACTTATTTGCCAAACCAGTGCCAATTTTTAACACATTTCGCGAAGCAGTCAAAGAAACAGGAGCGAATGCAACAGTAATATTTGTACCGCCACCTTATGCAGCCGATGCAATATTGGAAGCATTAGATGCAGAAGTTGAACTAATAGTAACAATCACCGAAGGAATACCAACTCGGGACATGATTAAAGTACATGATGTATTAAAAACATCAAAATCCCGTATGGTTGGTCCTAATTGTCCTGGCGTTATTACTCCTGGAGTTGCAAAGTTGGGAATTATGCCTGGATTTATCCACAAGAAAGGCAATGTTGGTGTTGTTTCGAGAAGTGGGACGCTCACTTACGAGGCAGTTAAGCAATTATCAGATTTAAAATTAGGTCAGTCAACCGCTATCGGGATTGGTGGCGATCCAATTATTGGAAGTCAGTTTATAGACATTATTAAATTATTCAATGAAGATCCAAAAACCGAAGCAATTTTAATGATTGGCGAAATTGGAGGAAATGCCGAAGAACAAGCTGCAGAATATGTTAAAGAATATGTAAAGAAGCCTGTAATAGGTTTTATTGCTGGCAAAACAGCGCCTCCAGGTCGTCGTATGGGTCATGCCGGAGCAATTATTGCTGGGGGTAAGGGAACTGCCGACGATAAAATCAAAGCATTGCAGGAAGCAGGTATTCATGTAGTTAATACACCTGCGGAAATCGGTATAACTGTTCTTAAAGCATTGAAAGATTACAAATTGAATTCAATCGAAGATAAACCTAAGATAAAAAGCAAAAAATCTACAAAATCTACAAATACTACAAAAAAACTAAAACTACAAAAAAGGTGACTAAATGAGTAATGTAACTTATGGAATGATTAAACCAGATGCGGTTCAAAAAAACTATACAGGCAAAATCGTCGATAAAATTTTGGATGCAGGGTTTAAAATTCGTGGAATGAAACTAATTCAATTAACAAAAGAACAAGCAGAAAAATTTTACTACGTACACAGAGAAAGACCATTCTATGGGGAATTAGTAGAATATATCACAAGTGGTCCTGTTGTAGCATTAGCTTTAGAAAAGGAGAACGCTGTGGCTGATTATCGTGCATTACTTGGTGCTACCGATCCAAACGAAGCTGCCGAGGGAACTATCCGTAAGTTATTCGGTGAATCCAAAGCGATAAATGCTATTCACGGCTCCGATTCGGACGAAAATGCTTTAATCGAAATTAATTTTATGTTCAGTAATTTAGAACTACTATAGTTGATGAGCAACAAATTTAAGACAATTTCCAGTAAGGAATTATATCATAATCCTTACTGGGATTATTATTTAGACAGATACTCAATTGATAATCGTGAATTCGATTATCATTATGTCCACTCACGCGGATCTGTAATAATCATCCCAATATTAGAAGATGGAAATCTGTTAATGATTAATCAGTATAGGTATTTAAATAAGAGATACAGCACTGAGTTCCCAGGCGGCGGAGTGGAACCAAATGCAAGTTTCGAAACTACTGCAGTAAAAGAATTAATCGAAGAGACAGGTTACTCTTGCAAAAAATTCGAATATATTGGCGAATTCAACCCTTTTAAAGGGGTTACTGATGAAATTTGCAAGATATTTGTTGCAAGGGACTTGGTTAAAGTGGTATCCAACAACGAAGATACCGAAAAGATTGAGGTCTTATCCTTAAGTTTAAATGAGATTAATCAACTAATAAAATCCAATAAAATTTGGGATGGAATGTCTATATCTTCACTATATACTTATTTGTCAAAATATAAAAATCTGTTATGAAAAATCTATTGTTAATATTACTTTTTTATGTTTTTCTATCTTCACAAGTTTTATTTTCTCAAGATGGTGTAACAACAAAAGGTCAAGAAAAGGAAACGGAAATACCAAAGTTTTTAATTAAACCGCGTTATCCTGATAATCTTGCATTCGTTTATAAGAGAACATCGGATACAAAGGTTACGCAAGTATTGAGTGATTCGACCAAAAGAACTTTCCAGAGAATAATGGATATTTATTTCACTTTTTATTCACCTGGCAAGCCCGTAGATGGTTTTACTGAGCTTAGAGTTTCGGTGGATTCCTTAGAATATAGATACATTATCGGACGAGATACAACCTACTATAATTCTCAAGACGACGAAGCTGTACCTCCTTTTAAGTTACAGGATTTCGATGCAAATGGATTATTACTTGGTAAAGAATTTACATTCAATTACTCATCATATTGGGATGTTGGCAAGGTTGGAGGCTCCCGCTTGGAACAACTAAGGAGATTTATAAATGATCCCATTGATGGTATAGATGATTCATTAAGGAAATATATCTGGAATTATCGTTTATCCTCACCATTTCTAACTTCTTTTGTTGATATTTTAAAAAATTACATGCCGAATAAACCTCTGGATACACTCGAAATAAGAAGTATTCCTTTTACAATCGACATTGAAGAGAATCAGTTTTTTGATACAGCAAAAGTCAAACTTTCAGGAATTGAAGACAACCAATACAAATTGAAAGGCACTTTAAGTAATATTAAAAACAAAAAAAGTCAAACAAGAATTCCAGGGTTTACTGTTTTGGTCGATATGGTCCATTCCGAAGGTAAAGGTGAATACACATTATTAATCACTCCTCAAGGAAGAGTCGATGGTAGTACGGGCAAATTTACAATAGAGATGCTTTTAAAAGAAAAGCAAGAGCTTATTTACCAAAAAATTGAAGAACAAATCAACTATCAATTACTCAACAACTACAAGATATAATGAAGAGAACTCTAATAATTGCTATCTTATTGTTACCAACCTTTGTTTTTTCGCAAAACGTCAGCAATTTTACAGTTGAATTGGCAAGAGCTTTTAGTCGTGATATATTCGAACTTAACGGAGTCAATTTTTTACAGCCTGTGGTTAAAGTAGTAAATTCAACCTCTAATGTAGGTTTTTATTACGATGCCAAGATTCCTTTTAGTGTCGAAAAACCTTATTTTAAATTTACACTACAATCGATGTATGGAATTACTCCAGAATCCGAAAAAACATATTTACCAACAATGCCCAATCGACCATTTAATCCAGATAATATTCAGGAATTTGTAAAAGTTGATTTCACTGGTCTAAAGATAGACACAGCGGGATTAGTTCATTATCTGTTTCTCAATATGATGTATGATGGAATTTACGGAAATCACAAAGGGATTATAAACGTACCTAAAACAGCTCCATCTGCATTGGGCAACAAACCAACTTCGTTTGAACTTCGTAAATCAGCATTAGACACGCTATTGAAAGCACACCCAATGTACGATTATCTAATAACGTTAGGTTTAGCCGATACTTTAAATAGCGCAATTCAATCCTTCCCGGATATATTTAATTTACCTCCAGGTGGCAATATAACACACATTTTTGCTGGAGTTCCACAGTTAGTAATTGGGTCTTTGTATGGTACTGAACTGCTTATACGGTTCATACCAAAAGTAAATTTAGGATCAATGATAGGAAATTTTGGTTTTTGGGGATTAGGTTTAAACCATAATTTCACAAATTATTTATTTAAAAATATACCAGGCGAACCTCCATTCGATGGTGTTTTCCAAGTTGTGTATCAATCGACAGAACTTGATAATACAGTAGGTGTAACAAACGCAAAATTAAATGCTCAAGCAGATATGCTGAATTTCAATTTACATTTATCCAGAAGTTTGTCAAGATATTTTAATATTTATGCTGGTGCTTCCTACGAAAGTATAAACATCAATAGTACCTACAAATATTATTTGCCCGTTGAAGTACAATGGCAATTGAAACTGCTGGAATGGCCTAATTTCGATCCAACCCCAGGTTACCCAGGTGACCAGAATCCACAAGTCGCAGTCGTAAAATTAAACGATTCACAGTTTAAATTTTCATTAGGATTATCTGCTGAATTTTATAATATTATCCTTGCAACAGATTTCAACTTTTCGAAAGTGAGTATTTGGGGCGCCTCAATTGGATACAGATTTTAAAGTGAGATATAAATATGGAAACATTAATACTTGATGGCAAAGTAGTTGCACAAACAATTAAAGATGAAATTAAAGAAAAAACTCTTCTATTAAAACGAGAGAAGTCCATCACACCCGGTTTAGCTTTACTATTGGTTGGAGATAATCCTGCTTCTAGAGTTTATGTTAACAGTAAAGCAAAAACCTGTGAGGAACTTGGTTTTATGTCGATTATCTATGAATTACCCGAATACACATCCGAAGAACAAGTCTTAGAAACCATAAATGAATGGAATAATAATCCAGCAATACATGGTATATTAGTCCAGCTACCACTACCAAAACAAATTTCAGAAAATAAAGTTATCGAAGCAATTTCCCCACTAAAGGATGTCGATGGTTTTCATCCCGTAAATGCAGGGAAATTAGTTCTTGGGTTAAACGGATTTGTTCCTTGCACACCTGCGGGAATAATCGAAATAATGAAATTCTATAACATCAACCCAAGCAAGAAAAATATTGTAGTTATTGGTCGGAGCAATATTGTCGGGAAACCAATGCTGAACCTGCTTTATCAGAAGAAAGAATGGTCCAATGCTACTGTTACAATATGCCATACTGGAACACAAAATTTACATTATTTTACTCAAAATGCAGATATTTTGATTGCCGCAATGGGATTCCCCCAATTTCTAAAATCGGAACACCTAAAAGAAGGTGCAATAGTAATTGATGTTGGCATCAATCGTATCGAAGACAGTAGTAAAAAATCCGGTTACAGGTTAGTCGGCGATGTGGATTACAATGATTGTCTTCCAAAATGCTCAGCAATAACTCCAGTACCCGGTGGAGTAGGTCCATTGACTATTGCAATGTTGATGACGAATACTTTCAAATCCGCAAATTCAGAAATTTATTGATGAAATCAAAATTATTCGATATTATACATGAAGATGATGATCTGCTTGTGATTAACAAGAAAAGTGGAGTTCTATCAATTCCCGATAGATTTAACAAATTTGCCCCAAATATTTATAGCCAATTGAATAAACATTATGGGCAAGTATTCATAGTACATCGATTGGATAGAGACACCAGTGGTGTGATGATGTTTGCCAAAAATGCTGAAACTCACAAAGAATTAAACTTGGACTTTGAGAGCAATGACATCCGAAGAGTTTACCATACTATCGTTGATGGTTTAGTTTTTCAGGATAATTTTGAGATAGATATCCCGCTTCGGGCAAGTAAAAAACATTTAGGAACAACGATACCATCTGCAAAGGGAAAACCTTCGCTAACGATTGTAAAGGTTTTGGAACGATTCAGAAATCAGACTTTATTGGAATGTGAGTTGAAATCGGGCCGACATCATCAAATTAGGGTTCATCTTAAAACTGTCGGCCATCCATTACTTGTCGACGAATTATATGGAAAAAATTCATTTTTCTTGCTTTCGTACATAAAATCAAAAGTCAATCTCAAGAAAGGAACAGAGGAGATTCCAATAATTTCAAGACTTACGATGCATTCACATTACCTTGAATTTACTCATCCCACAACTAAACAAAGATTATCTTTCAATGCAGATTACCAAAAGGATTTTGCTGCACTACTACAGATTTTAAGGAAGTATGCTGCTTAATAACTCGCAAAATTTTAGTAATTTTGTAACTTATTTAGTTTTTAAATTGTCTATTAGTAAATATATTATTTTAATTAAAGGTAAAGTATGAAACGATTATTATTCTCGGTTTTAGGTTTACTGATGTGGTTGCAGTTTAATGGCGAGGCTCAATACATTGTAAAGTCGAAATTACCACATTATCTCTACCATGAATATTCTGATTATTATTTGTCTAACACGCAAATAAGTAATCCTTTAGCAACAAAAGTAAGGTACAAACCCACTCCACCTGAATGGGAAAAATACAAGCCAACAACAAACAGAATTCAAAATTCTGAAGGTTTTGATTTAATCAATATCACAAATGGAAATAATGCTCAATCTGAGACTTGGATTGCTATCAATCCTAAAAACCCATTAAATCTGATTGCAACAGCAAACGACAACAAATATTTGGGTGGATTGGATAACTGGCGAATGAGTTCCTGGTCTTCATTTGATGGCGGACAAACTTGGAAACATACAACTACACCTCCGAACGGTGGGTTATATATTTCGCAACCAAAAGAAGGTTCGATGACAATTTTCGATCCAGGTGTCGCATACGATGCAGATGGAAATTCTATATACATTTATGGATATACACAAATTTTAAATAACGATTTGGATGGAGAAAATGGTGTTTTCGCTGTTGGCTCCACTAACGGTGGTCAGGATTGGACAGCATTTGGAAAAGATGAACCAATTAGCGCAATTGCTCTCTCGACCAACGAGACCCCACAACCTTTTCACGACAGATATTCTGTAGCTTGCGATAATATGTCCAACACATCCTACAGAAACAGATTTTATGTTTCTTGGCAAAGATTTAAGAGCAGTCCTGGTGTAGCTTTTTCGTATTCAACAAACAAGGGTAGAAGCTGGGTTAATCCTAAGTTAATTGGATTAGGAACCTCAACACAAGCTCCTTTACCAGCAACCGCTCCTGACGGTGAACTGTATGTAGCTTGGATAAACAACGTATCTCCGACAAATGAATCTCAAGCAGTGGTAACAAAATCCACAAATGGTGGAGTAACTTTTGGCAATACAATCGTTGCACAAAGAGTATTTAGTGTTGGAACCAGAAATTCTCAATCTGGAAGATTTACTTTAGATAAAAAACAGGGAATCAGAGTATCATCATCACCTCAAATAGCAGTAGATTGTTCCAACAAACCAAGCAGAGGCTATGTATATGTAGTTCAGACAGGACGTGAAACCGACAATGGCGAACATAGAGTTTTCGTATCCCGATCAACTAATGGCGGTTCAACTTGGCAACGAGTTAGGGCCGACGACAATCAGTTGGGTAATGATATGTTCTTTCCTTCAATAACAGTTGATCCTATCACAGGCACTGTTGCTGTGTTGTACTATTCATCCCAAAATGACCCAAATAACGTTGGCGTTGATGCTTATGTTTCAGTTTCGAACGATGCTGGTCTCACTTGGAATCCTATAAGAGTAACTCCTTCAACATGGTATCTAAACTCAGCCCAAACTGTTTTTCCCCAGCAAGGAGTTGGTAATGTTTATTGGGGTGATTATACATCAATTACTTCTTACAATGGGGTCATATATCCATTATTCTGGATGCCAACCACATCAAATTACAATTTCTTCTCACTCGATTTATTTACTGCTCCTATATCGAATAATCCACAACCTGTTAAAGATTTAACAGGGGTGTCTATAGTAGATTCTAAAACAAAAGTGAAATTAACTTGGACCAACCCAACACTTGATTTAATGAAAAATCCTCTTGGCGACTTCAATGTACTGATATACCGAAACGACAATCCAAGTGTTTCGATTGGATCTGTCAACAAAAACCAAACTCCAGAATTTACTGATGAAAATGTAGTTGATGGAAGCACATATACATACACATTAAAAGTAGAAACTACTGACAAAAGAACAAGTATACCCGCAAGTGTTACTGTATTAGCAGGAGGAGCATTAAAACCATTAGCACCCGAAAATATTAGTTGGCGTCTATCGAATAATTCTGTAAAACTTTCGTGGACTAACCCAAGTAAAAGCATCGATGGTTCTCAGGTTCGAGATTTGTTCAAAATAAAAATCTATAATAACAAAAATGTACTGATTAAAGAAGTTGATGTTAATCAATCAGTTGCTGGTAAGGACTTCGAAACTACACTTGATTTAGGTGGCGAGAAATTTGAAAAAATCTATTTAACTGCAGTTGCCAAACGAGGCGATAAGACCGATGAAAGCGATAAAACTCAATCTGTCGTTGTTTATCAAGGTGGAATTCGTTCCACTATTTCCGAAAACTTCGATGGAGAGTCTCTTATCCCTATGTTTACCGAAAATGGTTGGGTGAAAACAACCCGCACTTTCCAAACTGCACCAAACTCATTTGCCTCAACAGATAAAGATCGTTACGAAGCAAATTCAAGCTACGATTTGATTTTACCTCCATTAGTTGTTTCGGAAGCTTCACAATCGATTATTTTCGATCATATTTGCTTAGTTCACTCAACAGATGTAGCACAATTATCAATCTCCAAAGATTATGGAAAATCATGGAATGGTACAAAATGGTATGATGTAACATCATCAACCAAATTTATTCGTGGTGATTTAGCTAACAGCAAGTGGGACCAGACTGCAGCAGACTTACGCCCATATATAGGAGATACAATCCTTATTCGGTTCGAACTTATTTCTGGTGCAGCTTTAGTTGATATAGGTTGGTTTATCGATAATATTATCACAAACAATGTGGTAACTGTCGAAGAAACCCAACCACTGCCAGTTGAAGTAAATATTTACCCAAATCCAGTAATGAACAACTTGAATTTGGTGTTAAATGTTCCAAAATCGGGCTTATATTCATTTGGGCTATACGATTTATTGGGTAATCTTGTACATACTTTTGGAATGCAGAACATAAATGCAAACACAACTGATTTCAATTTCGATGTTTCCGCAATACCATCCGGAAGCTATCTAATCAAAATTGAATCGAGCGAAAGAAGTATAATAAAACCTGTTATTATTTCTAGATAATAACTCAAATGTTTGATTCTGAGAGGTTGCGGATTAAGTCGCAACCTCTTCTTTTTTGTAATTAATTAAAAGTATAATCGTCGAAAAGAATTTTTCAAATAAGGAAATTTACATGTTATGTATCCATAATAAATCAACAAATCCTTACTTCAATTTAGCAACAGAGGAATATCTGTTCAAACATAAATCAGAAGATATTTTTATGCTTTGGCGAAACGAACCTTCAATAATCGTCGGTAAACATCAGAATACCTTATCCGAAATAAACTATGAATTTGTAAAGGAAAACCAAATTAAGGTTATCCGTCGTTTAACTGGAGGAGGTGCTGTTTTTCATGATTTAGGAAATGTGAATTTTACATTTATTCAGACAGGTGAAGATGAAAAATTAGTCGATTTTCGTAAATACACAGCTCCAATAATCGAAGCACTCAAAAAAATTGGCATCGAAGCAAAATTTGAAGGACGAAACGATCTTACGATAGAAGGTAAAAAGTTTTCGGGGAATGCTGAGCACGTGTTTAAGAACAGAATACTTCATCACGGAACTTTACTTTTTTCGGCAACAATCAATAATCTAACAGAAGCATTAAAAGTGGATGAATCCAAATTTCATGATAAAGCTGTTAAATCTGTCCGAAGCCGTGTAACAAATATTTCGGAACATCTGCAAAAGCAAATTTCTGTCGATGATTTTATTGAACTGATTTACTCGCATATTAAAGAAATGTATTCAGATGCTGTTGATTACGAATTATCCGGCGATGAAATAGTAATTATCAATCAATTGGTCGATGATAAGTATTCTACTTGGAATTGGAATTTTGGTTATGTATCGAACTACAATTTCTCTCAAAAAGTGAGAACAAATGCTGGAACAATAGAAATAAATATGGATATTCAAAATGGAACGATAGAAAAAATCAAATTCTATGGAGATTATTTTTCTGTTTTGGATACGGAAGACCTGGAATCCAAACTTATAAATGTGACTCATCGGGAAGATGCTATTAAAGAAGCTTTAATAGGAATTGAAATAAAAAAGTATTTTCACAATTTGGAAGAAGCAGACTTTATTCGTTTATTCTTTTAATGAAGTTTTTGTTTGAAAGTGTTGAAAAGTTGTTTAAAACCCAAAAAATAATAATGCTAATTTGCATAAAATCCAAAACAATAAATGAAAAAGATAAAACAGGATAATATTATTACTAAATCAGTTCCTACATCATACGAAGCAGAAGCGGCTGTTTTGGGCGCAATGATGATTTCGAATAAAAACATTTCCCGAGCAATTGAAATGCTGGAAGCTGAGTGCTTTTATTATCAATTCAATCAAAGAGTTTATAACGCCATTATCAATTTATACGAGAATAACCAAGGTGTAGACATTCTTACCGTTTCTGAACACTTGAATGCTACAAATACCAATGGAGAAACAGATGTTGCAGAGAACTTGCTAAACATTACAAGCTACGTTGCAAATTCGGCAAATTTTGAAGATTATGTAAGAATTGTTCTCGAAAAGTTCATCAAACGGAAATTGATAGAAGCCTCTGAAGAAATAATTCAGAAGTCGATGGATGATTCCACCGATGCACTCGAAGAAATTGATTATGCAGAAGCCAAGATTTTTTCGATTGCCGAAAAACGAATGAAGAAATCATATTTTTCTTTACGACAACTTGCAAAGGAAACTTATGAAATTATCCAGGCTACCCGAAAACAAGATAAGACACATTCCCAGAGTATTTTTACTGGCTATAATGAATTAGATAACCTACTAGGTGGATTTCATAGATCAGATTTAATTATAATAGCAGCTCGTCCTTCGATGGGTAAAACAGCTTTTGCGATGTCAATTGCAAGGAATATGGCATTGCTATATAATCAGCCTGTTGCCTTTTTCTCATTAGAAATGACGGCAAACCAATTAGTGGTTCGTTTAATCAGTTCTGAATCAAAAATTGATCAAAACAAAATTAAGAAAGGGATAATATCTCACGACGAAGAAAGCAGAATAGTTGACGCAGTTGGCACTATTTCCGAACTCCCCATATACATCGACGATAGCCCCGCACTCACAATAATGGAAATTCGTGCAAAAGCAAGAAGAATGAAGGTAGAGCATAATATTAAAGCAATTTTTATTGATTATTTGCAATTAATTAATCCTCCAAAAGCTGAATCCCGCGAAAGAGAAATTTCGATGATATCCCGTGCGTTAAAACAAATGGCAAAGGAACTCGATATTCCAGTTGTTGCTTTAGCACAGCTTAATCGTGATGTGGAGAAGCGAACCGACAAAAAACCAATGCTTTCGGATTTGAGAGAATCTGGCTCAATCGAGCAAGATGCTGATGTTGTGATGTTTGTCCATCGTCCCGAACACTACGGAATACTGTTCTTCGATAAGGAGAAGAAAAGGTCCACCGAAAACAAAGCTGAAATTATTGTTGGTAAACAAAGAAATGGTCCTACTGATACAGTTCGATTGAACTTCATCAAGCAATTTACCAGATTTGAGAATCCAGCTTATGATGATGGGACAGATGAATCTACTACAGACACATTCGATGAGAACCGTTTTAAAGAACAAGAAGAACAATACGGTTACCATGAAGTATATTCCGATGATGAAGATGATCAATTTTAATTTAGCAAATTCACTCAATCCAAAAAAAAAAATTATTAATTTTGTTTTTCTACATTATTTAACAAGAAAATTATGAGTACAGTAAAAAGTAAAGATAAGAGCAAAACATTAGTTATTGTGGAATCTCCTGCTAAAGCAAAAACTATAAACAAGTATCTGGGAAGCACCTATGTTGTTAAATCATCAGTAGGTCATATAAAGGATTTACCTTCTTATAATCTAGGAATTGATATCAAAAATGAATTCAAACCCAGGTATGAAGTAATTAAAGGTAAAAACAAAATAATTGATGAAATAAAAGAAACTGCAAAAAAAAGCAAAGAAATATTAATAGCAACCGACCCCGACCGCGAGGGTGAAGCAATTGCAGCACACTTAGCCGAAGAGGTTGACGAATCCAAAAAACCAATTCATAGAGTAATCTTTAACGAAATTACTAAAAATGGTATAAAGAAAGGATTAGAAAATATCAGAGATATTGATCAGAACTTGTTCATGAGTCAGCAAGCCCGTCGTGTATTGGACAGAATTATTGGTTTCCAGGTTTCTCCATTTTTATCGAACGCTATGATTGGAAAAACAAGCGAAAAGCTCTCAGCTGGCAGAGTGCAATCAGTTGCTTTAAGGCTAATAGTGGAAAGAGAACGCGAAATACAAAATTTCGATCCTATCGATTATTGGAGCATCTATGCTGATTTTCAAAATCATGAAATAAAAAAGTTATCTACTCAACTTGTTGGATTCGACCATAAGTACATTCAAAAACCAACAGGTTCGAAAAAAGGTAAAGATGAAAAAGAGACCAAAGATCGAATTGCAGAATTAGAAAAAATGCACTACATTAAGTCAGCCGAACAAGCGAAGGCAATTCTTGTAAAAATTAAGTCGATAAATGACTTTAAAGTATCGAAAAAACAAACAAAAGAAATCAGTCGAAAGCCTTATGCACCCTACACAACCAGTACATTGCAGCAAGAGGCATCCAAGCAACTTGGTTTTTCGAATAAAAAAACTATGCAAATAGCTCAAAAACTATACGAAGGTGTGGAGATTGGAGATGATGGCTTAGTGGGATTGATAACATACATGAGAACAGACTCTGTCCGTATAAGTGATGATGCTTTAAATGCAGTAAGAGCGCATATTGATAAAGAATTTGGTAAGAATTATCTACCTGTCCGTCCAAATTCGTATGAGTCAAAATCCAAAAATGTGCAAGATGCCCACGAAGCTATTCGTCCAACGAATTTGGATTATACAATGGATTTGTTAAAGAAGCATTTGTCCAAAGATGAATTAGCTTTATACCGATTAATATTTAATCGATTTGTAGCCTCTCAGATGGCTAATGCACAATTAGAGCAGACAACAATAGAATTGGAAGCACTCGATTTGATTTTCCGTGCAACTGGTTCTGTTGTACAATTCGATGGTTTTTTAAAAGTTTACAAAGATATGAAGGACGAAAATGGTGAAAATAACGGAAATGACGATGACGAGGAAGTGATTTTGCCGCTTGGGATAGAAATTGGAATGTTGTTTAATTTAATAGATGCTATCATTAAACAATCTCAAACAAAGCCACCAGCAAGATATACTCAGGCAGGATTAATTAAAGTACTTGACGAATTAGGAATTGGTCGTCCTAGCACTTTTGCAACAATTGTATCGACATTAACAGATAGAAAATATGCAGAGCTAAATCGAAAGGCATTCTCACCTACTGAATTAGGATTTCAGGTGAATGATGTGTTAATAAATCATTTTACCGATATTTTTAATGTTAATTTCACTTCAAAAATGGAGGAAGAATTAGACGAGGTTGCATTAGGTGAAAAAACCTATTTAGAAATATTAAATGAGTTCTATGATCCATTTGCTAAAGCTTTAGAAAAAGCAAAAGGACACAATGGAGACGGATCCGACATTGAATGTCCTGATTGTGGTGGGAAGCTCATTATTCGTGTAAGTCGAAAAGGAAGGTTCCTGGGATGCTCTAATTATCCAACATGTACACATACTCAACCATTACCCAAGAATACCGAAGAGAAAAAAACTCCCGAAGTTTATCCTGGTGCTTCGTGCCCCAAATGCGGTAAACCAATGTACTTACGGGAAGGTAAATACGGAAAATTCCTTGGATGTACCGATTATCCTACTTGTGATGGTATAGCTCCGATTACATCGAATGTAACCTGTCCGAAGTGTGGTCAAGGCCACCTAATTGAAAGATTTTCGCCCAAAACACGAAAAAAATTCTGGTCATGTTCTACCTATCCAAATTGTAATCACTTAACAAATTACGAGCCTATCAATCGCGAATGTCCAAGTTGTAAGAATTATTATTTGGAATATCATTTCCGAAAGGACGATGAAGGAAATTGGGTTAAATATATTAAATGTCCAGAATGTAAAGCAGAATTTGATAGTTAGAATTTATTTTTTTACTACTCTTAAAGTTTGTTTAATAGCATTTTCGATATCTGAGAAATTTTTGGAGTTAGTTGGATCCAAAACACTGCCGTTTTTCTTAAATATTTCTAATGGATTTATTTGAATAACCAATGTTTGTTTGGTTCCTTCTGTAATTTCGATTGCATTATCAAAGTTAAATGAGAGATTTGCAGTAATAGTGGAATAATAAGTAAAATTGGTTGCCTTATTGTCCTTGTATTTTTTACCTGTTATTATTATCGAAAATCTTTCGGATGTTGCAAAGTCTTTGAAGTCCGCATCGCTTTGATACTTCGGTAATTCATTACTGCTAAATCTATGAATTTCGAACTTTAGTTTTTCGTATCTACCTTCTTCAATTGAATGTGAAAATGATGTTTGGATTTGCTCGTTGGTTTCATTTAAAATTGAATAAAGAAATGGGACATCCTTGATGAGTTTACCATTATTCTCATCGCTTTTAGTTGGATATAATTTGATTTCTGAAATTAAAATCCTAACATAAATCGATTTAATTGAATCTACCTCATTTGATTGAATAAACTGATCTTTGGCATTTATGTCTTTTTGAATACTAACATGAGGGTTAATAATTTCGCTCTTAATCTCGATTGTACCATAATTTGGTGAGTTTGAGTCCTCACAACTTGTTATCCAGATTGAATAAAAAACTATAAGTAAAACAACGATTCTTTTCATAATGATTTCTGTATTTTTTACAAACTTACAAATAAATAGCAGTATTAGTTCATTTGGCAAAATCCAGAAATTACTTAAAACTTGATTATTTTTTTATAACATCATCATATTTTACAAAATATACTCCCGAACTAAAATGGGAAATATCTAATTTACCATTTCTATGGTTTTCTATAATCAAACGATTACCAAAAACATCGAATACTTCGAAAGTGGAAATAGTTTTACATTTGCTTTCTTAAATTTCAATTATTTTTCCATCCCAA
>CAYOPF010000047.1:0-19002 GCA_964405755.1 uncultured Chloroherpeton sp. | reverse complement strand
ATTGTAATATAGTGCTCAAAGGACCAACTACAATTATAACTAACGGCGATGTAACATTTTTGAATACTTATGGAAATCCTGCATTGGCAACTGCAGGGAGTGGAGATGTTTTAACAGGTATAATAGCAAGCCTCATTGCACAAGGTTGCGATGTACTCCCTGCTGCTACACTTGGTTCATATTTTCATTCAAAGATAGGGGATTATTATGCAACAAAATATGCTTCCCGTGGGCTAACTGCATCCAAAATGGTTGATTTAATCGAAGTAATTTACAATGAACTTGAAAAGGAACCAGAACAATAGCAATTTAATCAGATATTTTTTTATTGGACAATGGATTGTCTTAACTGTAGTTATTTTCTATTTATCACATCAAACTTCTATAACAATTCTTCCGCAAAGTATATTGGAATACGATAAATTCCTTCACTTTATTGCCTATTTTATATATGGATTATCCACTTTAACGATGTTAGTATTTATTAAAAAGAACGATAAAAAACTAATATTAATTGGATTAATTGTATCTGTTTTGTTTGCAATTTCGGACGAGGTACATCAGTTTTTTGTACCAGACAGGATTATGGATATTTATGATTTAATTGCAGATTTATTAGGTATTTTATTCTCAATTTTATTTTTTAATTTAATTTTGAAAAATAGACTATTACACATATTAAATTTTGGAAAAAAGCAAGATAGAATATAAACCTATAATTATGATAATCGACGATGTCGAGGAGAATATCCAATTGCTTGCCAATTTTCTTGAACCAAGTGGATTTAGGATCGAAGCTTCGACAAATGCCGAAAATGCGTTGGAACAATTGAAACATATTCAACCAGATATGATTCTGCTCGATTATATGATGCCCGAAATTGATGGATTGTCCTTTTTGAAGATCATAAAAAAACAACCAAAGTTAAAAGAAATACCTGTAATTTTTGTTACTGCTCGAAAGGACGAAGACGCCATTCTAAAGGGTTTCGAGGCAGGAGCAGTCGATTTCATTTCCAAACCATACAACTCCAAAGAATTGATAGCTCGAATTCACAACCATCTGGAACTGAAATTTTCGAAACAAATTATTAACCTCAAGATAAAAGAAATTACTGAAATAAACAAGCAGCTTGAATCCTCGAAAGATGAGATAGAGCGATATTATCGAATGCTGCAGAATGAGATTATGAGTGCGGCCGATTATGTTTATTCTCTTCTACCACAAAGGCAGGATACAAAGAAGTTAACAACCGATTGGGTGTTTAAGCCGTCCCAAAATTTAGGTGGCGATTCATTTGGATACCATTGGATCGACAGGAACAATTTTGCTATTTATTTACTCGATGTATCGGGTCATGGTGTTGCTTCGGCATTAGAATCAGTAAGCGTTCTGAATATGCTGCGGTTCTCCACTTTGCCAAGCGTTGATTTTACTAATCCAGCAGAAGTATTTAACGAATTGAACAAAGCTTTCCCAATTCAATATCATAATTTCCTTTTCTTTACAATTTTCTATGCTGTTTTTAACATCAAAACTCGTGAGTTCCGCTATTCCAGTGCAGGCCATCCACCAGCTTTTTTATTTTCGAATGGTGATTGTGAGTACCTGAATTCTGAAAATATTATCATTGGAACACGCGAGGATACAAATTACACTTATCAATCACTCGAATTGCCAAATGAATTTGATTTGTTTATCTATTCCGATGGATTGACCGATCCGCATACTTTCGATATTAACGGTTGGGATGAAAATACACTTAATGAATTTGTGAAAAAGAATCTTTATTCACCTGGTTTATTGCAAAAAATAATTGATCATCTCGAAAAAATTAAGATTTCTAAGACTTTCAAAGATGATATTTCGATGTTAAAGGTAACAATAAGGTGAGCATTTTTTTTGAATTAATTAAAGCTGATACTAATTCCCACGCAAGATTGGGGAAACTCATTACCGAGCACGGGGAAATTCCAACACCGATATTTATGCCAGTTGGAACATTAGGAACAGTTAAAGCAGTCCATCAAACGGAATTATTAAGCTTGGATGCAAAGATAATTCTGGGGAACACTTATCACCTTTATCTTCGACCAGGAATGGATGTTGTTAGTGAATTCGGTGGATTGCACCAGTTTATGAACTGGCAGCGACCTATTCTTACTGATAGTGGTGGTTATCAGGTATTTTCGCTTTCTCCATTAAGAAAAATAGACCAGAACGGTGTCCATTTTCGTTCGCACATTGACGGAAGCAAGCATTACTTTACCGCCGAAAGTGTAGTAGAAATTCAACGTACAATTGGCTCTGATATAATGATGGTTCTCGATGAATGTGCACCCTATCCTGCAACTCGCGATTATATTGCAAAATCAACAAAAATTTCAATTGACTGGGCAAGAAAATCCAGGCAGCATTTTTTTAGCACTGAACCTCGATGGGGTTACAACCAATTTCAATTTGGAATTGGGCAGGGTGGAGTTTTCGCAGATTTCAGGAAGGAATATATCGAACAAATGATAGAAATTGGCTTCGATGGATACGCAATCGGAGGACTGTCGGTAGGCGAACCAAAAGATATGATGATGGAAATCACTGAAGTATCTACTGAATTGCTACCAATCGACAAACCACGCTACTTAATGGGCGTAGGAATGCCCGATGATATCTTAAATGCAATTGAACGCGGTATTGATATGTTCGATTGTGTTATTCCAACCCGCAACGCACGGAATGCTCAAATTTTCACTACTCGTGGCAAAATCAACGTACGGAATCTGAAGTATAAGTTTTCTAAAGAACCAATTGATCCGGGTTTGGATATATATCCTTCGAATTACTATACTTTGGGATATTTAAGGCATTTATTCATAAGTGATGAATTGCTTGCACTTTCAACTGCTTCGATGCAAAACATTGCTTTTTATCTTTGGTTGGTTCGTCAAGCACGCGAAAAAATTTCTGATGGAACATTTTTAATGTGGAAGAAGGAAATGTTAGATATGTGGAGTAAGAAAGAAATGTAATAAGAATTTATATCTAATTCTCGATAACATCATTTCTTTGAGATAAATTTAGAGATTTCCGAATTATTTATATAATACCTCAATGGAAGTTCAGCACCCTCCTTTATTCCTATTCTTGTTGTTATAGTTATGTCCTTAATCTCATAATCATTATATTCAGCCAAAAAGATATCTCGACTTATTAGTGAATGGTTGTTATGCTCTCTAGTTAACCCAAATGCTTGTGCAAATTTTCCAGGTCCATTACAAATTTCTTCAATTTTTGTTCGGTTTCGATTTACTTTCATAATATCAATTCCATCAATTGGTCGTGCAGCACGAATTAATAAAGCCGATCCTAAACCTTCGGTTTCTGTAACTATATTGGAGCAAAAGTGATTCCCATAAATAAAATAAACATACAAAATCCCCCCATTTTCGAACATAGGAGCATTGCGAAGAGTTTTGCGTTTTGCTGCGTGGCAAGCTGGGTCGCCAATTGGTAAATATGCTTCTGTCTCGATTATTTCGGCCGATAGAGTTTTTCCATCAACAATACGAATAAATAATTTTCCAAGTAACTGGCGAGCAACCGTAACTGTATCTCGTTGATAAAATGCTAATGGTAAAATATTTAATTCCATATTACAAAATTATACTTTTATTTTCTTAAATTCGTAATAACATTATATAGAACTAGAGTTTATTATGAAAAATTTAATAAAAATATTACTTATTCTGCAAATAATTATTTATCCATTATATTCCCAACCAGTAATATCCTACATTTTACCAGATATCGCAGCTCCAGATATGGCCGTATATTTCGAAATAATTGGTTCACATAATGCAACAGGTAATTTTGGCAATGATGTATTTTCATTAAATAATCCCGGAGATGCAGTAAGAATTGAACCATTGAACCCCAAAGATAATGATAAACTTGTATTCGGGCCTTTGGTTGTTAGCTGGAACGGGCGGATGATATCAAGTTCAGTGTTTGTGAAAAGTAATGTTCAACCAAATAGTTGGGATTGGTCGCAATTAAGTCAAGAATTTAGAATACCATTTAGAGTTTTTGTTAATGGGAAAGGTTATTCGAATATTGATACAATATTTATCGTCAAACCCTATCCAGGAATGGATTGGAGCAGTGTTTCCGAAAACATCCTTGGTCAGGGACAATTGGGGAAAAGGTCTCGACGAGGGGCTATGCTATTTGAATCGTTAACATTAGGCAACAAAGAATATAGAGTATCCCTGAATGATTGCGATCCAATAAGTGAAGGAAACCAAGGATATTTACCTTTTACACTATTGGTAATGAATGAATTGCAAGGAGGAGCAAATACTATCATCAATGTTAGCGGTGGATTACAATCCCGTCAGGATGCAGGTCCAGGTGGCGGTGGTGGTGGTGGTCGCTTTTGTGATGGCACTTCAATCGGAGATGATGGGGGCAATGGATTTGTTGCAGGAGGACCCGGTGGTCGGAATTCCTCAGGATTACCTTTAGTAAATAATGACTTTAAAAATTACGGACAATCATCAGGGAGCAATAATGGCTCTTTAAATGGAGTAGCACCGCCTCCCAAAGGGCAATACGAAGCTTCCGGAGGTGCTACTGGCCATCCGTTTGGATTTAGTGGTGAACCTTGTTTTGATGGAAATAATTGTGAAGGAGTTGGTGGCTATGGAGCGGGTAGTGGCAACAAACAATTGAACGACGGTGGCAGTGCTGGTTATGCCGACGATGGTATTGGACCTTTTAGGTCTGCAGGCAAAAAACACGGCAATTCTATGATTGTTCCTTTGTCTGGTGGTTCTGGCGGAGCCTCCGGCAATCCACAAGGACTTGGTTCATGCTCTGGAAGCGGTGGCGGTGGTGGTGGTGCTATTGTTGTTTCTGCAAGAGAAATTAATAGTATTTCTGTTTTATCGAATGGTGGTGAAGGAGGTAACTTCCCAGCTGATGGTGGTGGAGGCTCTGGTGGCTCAGTTTTGGTCTTTTCCAAATTACCTTACCAGAATTTTCAATTATCAGTAAATGGGGGTAAAGCAGGTAGCAACTCTTATTTTGCAAGTAATGGAAGAATAAGAATTGATGCATTGCAAGAACTAAATGGCACGTTGCAAAGTGCAGTTAATCCGTATCGTGGATTTGCTACCGATACTTCAACACAAGTTTTTCGCAAGTTTAAATTGACGGGTAGAAAGGAATTTCAGAAATATTTGAATATTTACATCAAATCAGAAAGTGGGAATTGGCAGCATCAACTGGATGTGACGACCAATCCAAGCTCGTGGAACGTAGAAGTTAAGCTGCCAGGCAACGATAGTATATATTACTTGGTTGCAGCACAAAAAATTGAAAATCCACTTTCGGCAAACTTCCTTTTTGAGCCAAATACAATATTGTCGCAAGCTGGAATGAATATTTTAAAAATTCTTAAGGCACCTTCGTTGTCCTGTGATTCTTTGGTAGAAGACCGCAAATTCCGCTGTGAATCTTTTCCTATAACCTACAAAACAAAACTTTACAATTATGGCGATGCCGATTTAGATGTTGAATTTCAAAATTCAAAATTTTTACGAAATAATCAAGGATTTGCCTTAACTAACCCAAAAGGTTTCAAGAAAATAAAACCTGGTGATAGTGTGGAAATTTTGGTAAATTTCACTCCTACCAATAATTTCCAGAACCTGTTTTCAGACACATTAGCATTTTCACATAATGATAACTTCAAAACCAATCCATATAGAATTATTTATAACATTACTATCGATACGATATTGATAGCGATTCAGGAAAAAGGAAAAGAAAATCCAATTACCCCCACCTTCAAAGGATTGGATACAATTGATTTAGGGAAAATTTGCTATGTTAACAACTTAGAAAAAGATTACACACTTCAGAATTATTCATCAAATAATTTAAGCATAACAGATATCCGATTTAAAAACAATTTTTTCAAGGTTGGAAGCTACATTCCAAGTATGCAATTTTCCGAACCAAACAACCAGCAGACAATTCATTTGTCATTGAATGTGAATAGATATGGGCGAATTTTTGATACAATGTATGTTGCAATTGCAGAATGTCCTGGATATGAAAGAAAATTCTTTGTTACAACTTTTATTGATAGTGTTGCATTGAAATTTACTGGAAACAGCAATTTTGGGAACGTAAATTTGGGAATTAATAAACGGTCAACAATAAAAATACATAATAATGGCTCTGTTAGTGCTCAGATAAATGATTTGAACGATGTATTTCTGATGACAGGCAATGAATTTAAAATTATATCAATAAATCCGTCTTTGCCATTAATTCTAAAACCATATTTGGACACATTATTCGTTGAGATTGAATTTATTCCAACAGAAGAGAAAGCTTATCAAGACCAATTAGTATTGGATACGAAATTCGATTGTCCTCGGCAGGATAGATTGGTATTGAATGGTAGGGGAGTAGTTTCAAAAGTTTATTTGTCAACATTAACTTTGGATTATGGGTTTGGAAGCAAGTGCGAAGACAAGGAAATGAGTTTTTACATCAAAAATTTGCCAGATGCCTCTACTGATTTAATTATCAAAGATCGTGCAAAAATTATGGGACCCGATTCACCTAATTTTGTTATTTCGCAAGAACCTGGCAAATTACCGATGACCTTGAAACCAGGGGACAGCGTTATCTACTATATACGATATACAGCTATTGAAGGTAATCAGGGAATTAAGAATGCCTATGTTGAAATTCCAACCGATGATACTAAATTCCCAATTATTAGAGTAGATTTGACTGCTGAACGGGAAGATTTGGTTATCGACATCGTTCCAAATGATACTATTGATGTTGGAAATATATTCACTGGATTCGAAACAACTACAAAATTAATTTTAGCAAATGCCGGAAGATTGGACCACTATATTTTTGATACTCGTATTAATTCCTCAATTGTCAGCGTATTTCCTTTTGGTGGTTGGCTTAATAAAAACAAAGATAATCAGTTGGAATTTGATTTTAAAATAATTGAAACAAGTGGGGGAGCCAAGGAATACCATGTAATGTTTATAGTATCCAATCCTTGTTACGATACGCTCCATGCGGTTATTAAGGCAAATGCAATTCCATCTTCAGCATCGATACCAACAAAAATTGATTATGGCATACTTTCCCCATGCGAAACCAAAACACTTTCGTTTTTGATTGAGAACTCAAGCCAAGGACCTTTCATAATTAAATCAATTTCGAATATTTTAGGAAAAGATGCTTCAATATTTAAAATAATAAGCAAATTACCTGTCGTCCCAGATACTGTGTGGATGGGGTCGAATAGAAATATTATAGTCGAAGTCGACCCCTCAAATACCCCAGATGGAAAGCTGGAAGCCTACATTGAGGTTGAAATTTATATAAACGGAAAAATTGAGAAGCGACGTATAGATCTAATTGCCGAAAGGAAATCAGGAATGTTGGTAACACCAAAAACATTGAATTTCGGTGATGTTGTGATAAATACATCCAAATCACTACAATTAAAATTGGATAATGTTGGAATTTGGGATATCCACGACATTAATATCAGTGCTCCATATAATTATCCTATTCATTACTCTGGAACCCCTGTTCCAAATTTTGATTTGTCAGTAGGATCGAATCGAACCATTGATATTACTTTCCAACCAACAGACATACAAGATTACCCAGATAGTATTCTAATTGAATACCAAGTTCTCAGTTGTCCGCCAGATTCTATTTGGATTTATTTAAATGGAAAGGGAATACCTGCAAAGAATTTTGCTATTTGGTTGCCCGAAATTATTACCGAGCCAACCAATGAAAACCTGCAAATTCCAATCTATGCTAAATTGGAACAATCGGGCGAATCACTATCCAATTTTAATTTAGACACTTTGGAAATCCAATTTGATAGAACACTTTTGTATATTGATAAAATCCAGAATGTTAATTCGGATGTTCTGTTCTCAACAATCTTGGATGGAGAAAACAGGAAGCTAATATTATCATTGAGAAACGTAAAAATTAGCGACAAAGATACAATTTTGGCTATATTGCAAGGCAAAGCAATGCTTGGAGAAAAAGAGTCTACCAAATTGTCGATAACTCGAATTAATTATTTACAGAAGGCATTAGTTTCAAGAATAGATGCAAATAATGGCAAGCTGTCGATAATTTATTGTCCAGATGGAGGTGATAGGTTTTTGGAATATTCCACAAATCCATTTAATGTAGTATTATCGCCCAATCCTTCGCGAGGAGAGATAGATTTGGATTTATCCATAATTGAAAAAGGGCAGTATTCAATATATATATATGATGAATTAGGCAGAAAAACACATTTGGACGAAATGTATTTAATTCCAACTAATTCAAAAAAAATCAATAAAAAGTACTATCTGAAAAATTTGCATAACGGTGCCTATCAATTAATTATTCAAGCACCTACACAAATTTATTCTGTTAATTTGTTAATTGTTCGTTAATAAATTTTTAATTTTGGAAATGAAAATAAAAAATATTATGAAAAAAACTATAATTGTTCTCTTTCTCATATTTGCTTGGAATTCACTTTTAAATAGCCAAATTGATACTACAAAACCAATTTATAATATCGGTGTATATGGTGGGATTAATTATAATCTACACGATGCGGGTTTTAGGTCTTTGCCAGGAATACCCAATTGTTGTCCAAAGTTTGAATCTGGCAGTAGAATAGCCCCACAAGTTGGTCTATCTCTGCGATTTCCTTTCGATGAGGCTTCATCGTTTATACTTAAATTAGGATATAGCGATTACAGTGGCAAATTGGAAAAGGAAGAATTTATTGGTAATACTGAATTGCGCGAAGCAACACCGCCATTCGAAACAACAGATGTCGTCAAAGCTACATCCAATCATTCTGTCGAAGGCAACTTAGGAGCAATATCTATTGAACCAATGTATTCCTGGAATATCTTCGATAAATTCAATTGGAATATAGGGTTGAACTTATCTTATTTATTATCTCCTAAATTTACTCAACGAGAGCAACTAGTTTCGCCCAATAACGTTGTGTTCAAGGATACAGAAAAGAGAGTCCGTAACGAATATATAAATAACGATATACCAGAAGTGAATTCAATTCAAATATTTGGCAAAACAAGTATATCTTATTCAATCCCATTTGGTAAGAATATGATTTTATCGCCAGAATTGGGTTTAGCATATCCATTTACAAAGATTTTCTCTGATGAATGGAAAGTGATTCCAATTTCCATTGGATTGAACTTAGAATATCCAATCAAACCTAGCATAGATAAGGAAAAAATTGAGGAAATGGAGTATATTCGTGATACTATCGTGATAGCTGATTTCAATGCAAAGACAACTACTGTTAATCTAAAAACTAAAGATAAGAAAGTGAAAGTGAACGAAACTGATACAAAGATAATTACAACAGCAACTATTACAGAAATTTACGAAAAAATTATTCCAAAAACCTCCAAAATAACCGGAAATTTAGTCATCAATGGGAAGGACCGTCAAGGCAACATCCAACCAAACCCAACATTAACAATCGAAGAAATCGAAGTTAGCGAAAGTTTTCCGTTACTTCCCTATATCTTCTTCCCCGAAGCAAGTTCTGATCTAAAAAGGACTTCGATGGTGCTTTTGGATGCGAAAAATCAAAATGAATTTAGTACAAAATATCTTCCTTGGGAAACCTTGAATATATATTCCAATCTCTTAAATATTATTAAGGAAAGAATGGATAAAAATCCTGCGGCAAAAATAATAATTACAGGAACAAACAGCAATACAACCGTTGAAGCTAATAATCTGGAGTTATCCAAAACAAGAGCTGCAGCAGTTAAGGATTATTTAGTAAATAATTTGGGTATCAATGCCGATCGCATTAACATAAGTAGTCAGAATTTGCCCAATAAACCTTCTAATCCAGCGACAGTTGATGGGATTCAAGAAAATCAAAGAGCCGAAATTACAGCCGAAAACCGAAGTATTCTCGAACCATTGGAACTTAGCCAGATTGATAGAATAGCTAATCCACCAATTATAGAAATAGAACCAACAATTTTTGCCGATTTACCTATCAAAAATTGGAATATGACTATAACCCAGAATAACAAAATTATTCGAAGTTATAATGGTACCCGACCCGAAAAACAACAGTGGATGGTCGAAGCAGAACCAATTCCAGAATTTGAAACACCTGCCATTATTAAGTATAGTGCAACCGACGAACAAGGCAATCTGTTCGAGATAGAAAAAAGTATTCAACTTACACAAAAAACGATAAAAAAGAAACGTGAGGAGATTAAGAATGATACGATTTACCAGCGTTATTCTCTAATTGTATTTGATTTTGATAAATCTGAATTGACCGAAACACATAAAACAGTATTAGACAAAATTAGAAGCAACATCAAATCCAACAGCCAAGTTTCGATATATGGATATGCCGATAGAATGGGTACTCCACAGTATAACAAGGATTTAGCTAATCGACGCATCGAAGAAGTAGTTAAGTATCTGAAAGTTAAACCTGAGTTACTAAAACGTTATCCAATTGGCAGTGACGAATTGTTATATGATAACAACACACCACAAGGAAGGTCTTATTCAAGAACAGTTAGAATTATTATTGCAACACCAGTTAAATAAAAAAGAAATATGAAAAAGTTATATTTATTATTGCTATTATTAGCCTTTACTAATATTGCACAATCCCAATCATTAATCCACCCAATAAATCTTGATTTTGAATACTCCTCACCCGGTCAATTGCCCTATGCCTGGAAATTTAATAAGCAATTTCAAACATTAGGATATTATGCTTATGCCACTGATACTAATACCTTGGAGGGTAAGTACTCGTTTATGTTGAAAAATTTTTTTGAAGATAAATCCCAGCTAAAAATACCAGCAGGTCAAACCTTAATGGGAGTTGTTTATCAGGAAATCGAAGCTGAACAATTTAGGAACCTAGAATTGATTCTCGGAGCTAAATGCACTATCGAAAATCCTTCAAAAGAGAATTTCGTTCTGTTTTTTATTCAGCAAGATAGTGATATTCAAGGAACAAATTCAACGCTTATGTCTGATACTTTGAGGGGAAAAGGCTTATTTGATGGTTCTGTAAGGGTGAAGATTGATTCATCTACTAAAGCAATCAAATATGGATTTGCACTTTATGGATTAACTTCAGCAATGTTCGATGAAGTTTATTTAGATGTAGCGTATGATTTTTCTAAAAATGTTTCCAAAGTGGAACTTACAGATAATTCCATAAAGAGTATTACGAATATTGCAAAATTATACAATTGGCTCAAGTATTTCTATCCCCATCCTTTCCTAGATCGTGTAAATTGGGAACAAATTATTTATTTCTATGTAAAAAAAGCAGTCGAATTGAACAACATCGAAGAGTTTAATAAATTGTTTCTAGAACAATTTAGCAATATTATTAATCCTAAACCAACGGGTATAAAGCCCGATACAATCAAGTCTGCTTTTGCAAAGGTCGTTAGCGGATTGCCAACAAAAGCCAATTCACAATTAGTTTCGCATAAAACTATCGATGTATTTGTTACAAACAAGAATAGCCCTGGTACGTTATTGCAATTTCTCAATATTTCTAAGGAAAAACCAACAAAATTGGAGCTGACCTATTACTATAAATTCAAAAAGTATAATTATAATGGCAAAGCAAATGTTTGGCTTAGAATTGACGATACTTTTGGTGGTAGTTTAGCTGAATTAACCTCTGTTCCTATAGAAAAGGATGTTAATCAATGGCAAAAAGGAGTATTGACTTCCGATATTCCCCCAGATGCCGCTAATTTGAGAATAGGACTTGTTCTGGAAGGAAATGGTGAAGTTTATTTTGATAAGTTGTCGTTAAAATTAACTATTGGTAAAAAAGATTCTGTGGTTACGCTTCGAAATGCTGATTTCGAAGATGTTTTAAATCCAAATACTATTGCTGGATGGAACTTGACTAATTATTCCCAAAATGAAGGCTACCAAGCTACAATCGTCGAAGGGGGCTACGAATCCGAGAGCTCAGTAAAAATATTCTCCGATCTCGAAAGTAACTACAAATTACCAAATCTTTTAGGAAAATTTAGCGAGTCATTCTATCCAAATTTAAAAGTAGAATTTCCGGTAATGCTTCACCCGACACAACTCGGTGTCGAAAAATTTCCAGATTATGAGTTTCCCAAATTTTTCAAAGTTAATGACAAAGATGCGTTTTCGCGATTTCTTATTTTAATTGATTTATATGGATATCTAAGAAACTTTTCGATTAATTCAATTCCCGAAGGAGATTTAGAAAAAGCATTTTTCACTGCTTTAACAGAATCATCAACGGATATTAATTCCAAGCAATTTGTCGAAATAATTGAAGAATTTTATGCAATTTCTGGCGATATTAATAGTAAGTTTTGGAATGGAATGGAAAGTAATTCCTATCTGCCAGATATTGGAATATTTACCGAAAAGAACAAAGTATATTTCTATGGGGCAAGTACTTTTAAAATTCCAGATGGTGCAGAATTATACTCAATAGAAAATATAAGGATAGAATCCCTAAATGGTTTTAAACGAAATATAAAATATCAATTATCCAAAAAAGTTGCACAACTCTTAACAGGAACTAAAAAATCTACTGTTCAAGTCGAGATTAAATTACCAACTGGCGAAATTCAAAAAACTAAGTTAACAAGAAATGCTTTGAATGTTAAAGCATTATCTAAGCCATTTTATGCTACTGAATTGGATACTGGAGTAGTTTATCTCAACTCAACCATGATTAGTGATCAAGACTTTAAAAATATTTCCAAACAAATAGCAGCCGAAGACGTAAAAGGGATTATTATCGATTTAAGAGGATATTCTACTTTATCCGAGCATTTTTTGGGATTCTTTACCAATAATAATATTGACGGATATGTTGCCGAAGTTCCAATATATACAGCACCAGCAAAGTCGATAGTATCTTCGTTAAAAATTAATAGCAATATCCAATCAAATGGCTTGCTAAAGGATAAGAAGGTTGTTTTTTTAGTTAATGAATTCACTACTTCCTATTCAGAATTAATAGCTTATATTGCAAAGAAAAACGGAATTGGTTTGCTAGTTGGCGAAAATACCCAAGGTGTTTATAGCGATGTAGGTCAAATTAGATTTTCCGGTTATTATTATGGCTCTCAATCGTTCATAAAAATAATGGATAAAGGAAAATTACTTGATGAACCAGTTGCACCAACTATCGAAATTATTCAAACATTAGATGCTACAATAAAAGATACCGATTTGCAGCTGCTAAAGGCTATAGAACTAATAAAGCAATAAATAAAATATGATATAAATTATAAAAAAATGCCCCAAATCAATGGGGCATTTCTTTATGTAATAATTTATTTATATTGGATTATAGTCCAAATATAGATTTGGCTTCCTGATAACGTCGCTCTACTTCGTCCCAGTTTGCTAAGTTCAAAAATGCGGCAATGTAGTCTGCTCTCAAATTTTGATATTTTAAGTAATATGCGTGTTCCCAAACATCAATTCCCAAAACAGGAATGCCATTGTCGGTTACTGTATCCATTAACGGATTGTCTTGGTTGGCACTTGATGAGATAAAAAGATCTCCATTTGGACGAACGCTTAACCACGCCCATCCACTGCCGAACTGACCCATAGCAGCTGCGTTGAATTGTGTTTTAAATGTATCGAAATCTCCAAAAGTAGAATCGATTCTTGTAGAAATTTCTCCAACTGGGTTATTTGCTGAAGTACCTGTATTTGGTTTTAACATTTTCCAAAATATTAAGTGGTTGAAAAATCCACCACCGTTGTTTTTCAGACCGTTTGGTTTTTTGCTTGCCTGGGCGAATATTTCAAAAATTGTAGAATTCTGTAGATTATTATCTACTACAAATTTGTTGAAATTGTCTGTATAAGCTTTGTGGTGTCTGCTATAATGAATTTCCATAGTTCTCGAATCGATATGAGGCTCCATATCGCCATAACTGTAAGGTAATTGTTCTTGTGCAAATGGATATCGTAAACCTAATTCGGGATTACTGTTTAATTGCGATAAAAAGGGAGTTAATGCGTTGCTCATCATTTATTTTCCTTGAATTTAGTTTGACAAAAAGTATTGTTAGTATAAACGAATTTATTAAATCTTAATTTTAAAACTACTATTATTCTTATTTTTGTTTTTTTAATCAAATATGAATATGAAAAATACGACAAAATTATTATTAGTAGCATTGATTTGCGTAATAACAAATCCAATGTCAGCCAATCCTGGCCAGTTTAATGGTAATATTTCAATCGAAGCCCAGACCTATTCGAAGGACTCTCTGATAAATGCTCCAGATGCACCAGAAAAAATTCTATCTAATTCCTCGATGAATTTATATTATCGCTTAAACCAATTCGAAGTTGGTGTTCGTTTCGAGGCATTTCTCAATCCGATTTATGGTATCGATCCGAGGTATCAGGGAACCGGCATTGCCTATAAAAATATTACCTACAAAGGCGACAATCTTCAAGTTTCGGCCGGAAATTTTTATGAACAGTATGGCAATGGTTTAATTCTTCGTTCCTACTACGACCCACAACTGGGAGTTGATAATTCAATCGAAGGTGCCAAATTCTTACTTAAACCATTGGAAGGTATTACTGTTAAAGGGTTAATTGGAACAGTGAGAGAGTTTTGGGGTCAAAGCAATGCAGTAATGAGAGCAGGAGATGTGGAATTTTCATTAACTAACCTTCTAAAAGATGTTTGGAAAACTGATAAAAACATAAATTTAGGTTTTTCTTTGGTAAGCAAATACGAAGCTGACAACAATCCTACTTTAAAAGTTCCTTTAAATGAATTTTCGTATTCAATTAGATTGGGTGCATTCTTAGATAAAATTCAGATCGAAACCGAAGCCGCATTTGCAAATAATCATCCAACTAATATCAATCAATTTACTTTTAACGAAGGTAGTGCAATAATGGCAAACATCACATACCTGGGTGAAGGTTTTGGTGCTGCAATTGCATTGCACCGTGTAGATAATTATGATTTACGAATTGAGCGAAATGGACGAGGGACTTCTCTTACGCAAAATTATATACCATCTATTACCAAGCAACATTTGTTTTCCAAATACTCAATATTGCCCTATAGTACTCAATTGAACGGTGAAATTGGTTTTCAGTGCGATTTTAATTACTTTATACCCGAAAACACACTTCTTGGTGGAGAATATGGTGGTAACCTATCTTTGAACATTTCACAAGTAAATTCAGTCAGAAAAAACTCAATAGATAAATATACTTATGAGTCACCTTTTTTCGAAATAGGGGATACACTCCTATTTCGTGATATCAATATTGAATATACAACTCATTTCTGGTCGGATGTGGAATCCATTTTAAGATATGCATACATAACCAACAACAAAGATATATTGTTTTTTAGTGGTGCTCCATATTATGGAAAAGTTTACGCTCATTTTGCTGCATTTGAAAATTCAATAACTTTATCCTCGGATTATTCGCTCCACTGTAAATTGGAACACATGTGGCAAACCCAGGATTCTACATTGAAGATTGATGATACAGATAATGGAAACTGGCTTTCTGGATTAGCCGAATTATCAATCAAATCTAAGCTACTTCTTTCTGGTAGTATCGATTATAACTACGGAAACAAAACAGATGACCTAAAGATCATTTATTATAACTTTAATATCGCATATTTAATGGGTGGAACAAGAGTTGCCATAAGCTATGGGCGAAATTCTGGGGGTATTTTATGTGTAGGTGGTGTTTGCCGTGCAGTACCATCAACAAATGGCTTTTTCCTATCTCTTACAAGTGCATTTTAAAGAAAGGAATAATAGTTTAAAACACTCATTAGCATTAATTTCAGTGATTTATATACTATCTCAAAACTTTGTTATTTCAGTAAAAGCAGAAGTCCATTGACAAATTTCTAGTTTGAATTCTCATTTTCTCGTAAGAAAATGGGATAATTATCAAATCTCTAAGAATTGTTTGAAACAAAAAAAAAGCCACAACATGGATGATATGACTTTTTTAAAAGATTATTATGCTTTACATTTAGCTTACAATAGTTCGCTTGTTGCTTTTCCTTGCATAAAGAGCAATAAATAATCGCGGCTACCTGCTTTGGAATCTGTTCCACTCATATTAAATCCACCAAATGGATGGACATCAACGATAGCACCAGTAATTTTGCGGTTAAAATACAAATTGCCAACATGGAAATGCTTGCGTGCTTTCATAATTTTTTCGCGGTTAAGAGTGAACACTCCACCAGTTAATCCAAATGCGGTATTGTTAGCAATTTCTAAAGCTTCGTCGTAGTTTTTGGATTTAAATACTGCCAAAACTGGACCAAAGATTTCTTCCAAAGAAATGCGATGATCAACTGGCAAATCGGCAACAACAGTTGGTTCTAAGAAATAGCCAGGACGATCCATCTTGTTGCCACCAGCAAGGATTTTACCTTCTTTCTTGGCTAATTCCATGTATTCCATAATAGATGCTTCGGCACTTGCACTAACGACTGGACCAAAACGAACGTTTTCTTCTGGACTTCCTATAGGTAGATCCTTCACAGCTTTTGCCAATTTTTCGACAAATTCATCATAAATTGACTCATCTACGATAACACGCGAACATGCGGAACATTTTTGTCCCTGGAACCCAAATGCAGCCGTAACTGTGGCAGTAACTGCAGTATCGATACAAGGAGTTTCGCTATCAACTATTAAAGTGTCCTTGCCACCCATTTCGGAAATAACTCTCTTTAACCAGATCTGACCGGGGTTTACTTTAGCAGCTCTTTCGTAAATGCGGCAGCCAATTTCGACGGAGCCAGTAAAAGCGATAAAGCGAGTTTTTGGATGGTCGACCAAGTAATCTCCAGCTTCTCCACCACTTGCTACAAAGAAGTTCAGCACACCCTTAGGCAAGCCAACTTCTTGCATTATATCTGAGAACAATTTTGCCATCATTGGCGAATCGGAACTTGGTTTCAAAACAACTGTATTACCAGTAACGATTGCTGCCGAAGTCATTCCAACCATTATTGCAAATGGGAAATTCCATGGAGGAACAACAACGCCAACACCTAGTGGTATATAAAAGTATTCATTGTATTCTTGTGGGTAACCAGTTAATTGCTGTGGTTGAGCATAGCGTATCATTTCGCGACCATAAAATTCGAGAAAGTCGATAGCTTCGGCAGTATCAGCATCTGCTTCGGCATAATTCTTTCCAACTTCTTTAATCATCCATGCATTAATCTCGAAACGTCGTTTTTTACATACTTCCGCTGCCTTCAATAAAAATTTAGATCTTTCCTCTGCTGGAAAATGTTGCCATGTTTGAAAAGTTTCCCATGCTGTTTGAATTGCCAATTCAGCTTGATCTTTTCCACTTTTCTGAAAAATACCAACAATCTCATCAGGATTGGCTGGATTTAAAGATTTTGTTTTCTTCTCGGAAAATATTTCCTGACCGCCGATAATGTTTGGGTATTCTTTTCCTAATTGTTGATTAATTTTAGCTAATGCTTCTTTTTGTTTTTGAATGTTTTCTGGTTTTGTAAAATCCGTCAAAGGTTGGACTGAATAAGGTAACATTTTTATCCTCTTTTTTAAAAATTGATAAAATAAAAAATGCAAATTACTCAAATTTTAGGATTTAAAGAAATTTGCAAATAAATTTTAAATGAATATTTGTTAATAAAAGTTAAGATTGTCTTGGAATTTTCTCTAATAATTCCCATATTTTGAACTTCAATTTCTCGATGTTTGTTTGAGCAACAGATGATATTGCACACTGATCTGGATACCTTTTATCAATTTTCTTTCTAGATACTTGTTTCAATTCCTCAGCCGAAACTTTATCGCATTTGGATATACAAATAATCCTTGGTTTATATGATAAGTCGATGTTATGCAGCTCTATTTCATTACACAAAACTTCATAATCATTAATGATATCTTCGGAATTAACATCAAGCAAAAATACCAAAACCCTTGTCCTTTCTATATGCTTTAAGAACTGATGACCCAATCCTTTGCCTAGAGATGCTCCTTCGATTAAGCCAGGAATATCCGCTACTACAAAACTTTTGTAATCATCAATCTTTACAACACCGAGATTTGGAACTAATGTAGTGAATGGGTAGTCGGCAATTTTTGGTTTTGCCGCAGAAATTACCGAAATAAGAGTTGATTTTCCTACATTGGGAAATCCAACCAAACCAACATCGGCAAGCAACTTCAACTCAAGTCGAATGTTAAATTCTTCGCCTGGTTCTCCCGGTTGAGCATATCGAGGGGCCTGATTGGTGGGTGTGGCAAAATTGGAATTACCTAATCCACCACGACCACCTTTTGCAATAATTTCTTTTTGCTTGTCGGTAGTCAAATCTGCCATAAGCTCATTAGTGTCGGCATTATAAACCATTGTTCCAATAGGAACCTTGATTTTTAAATCTTTTCCATCTTTTCCGGTCCTGTTGGATTTTTCACCTGGATTTCCATTATCAGCAGAATACTTCTTTTTGTACTGAAAGTCCAATAGTGTGTTTAAATCATTAGTCGCAATAAAGATAATATTGCCACCCTTGCCCCCATTGCCGCCATCTGGTCCACCTTTGGGAACAAATTTTTCTCTTCTGAAACTAACGTGTCCTTTACCACCATCGCCAGACCGCACGTATATTTCAGCTGAATCAATAAATTTCATAAATTATTTCTCTTGTCTATATAGCTTTTCGTTTCTTAAGTTCTATAAGTAATTCGAATAATTCTTTTTGGGTATTAGTAAATTGTGGGCTATCCAAATCAATATAATTCAAATCTGTCAATCTAGTCATTTTTGCCAATTCATGGTAATCTTTTATATGTTCAACAGTTTTA
>CAYOPF010000046.1:0-19120 GCA_964405755.1 uncultured Chloroherpeton sp. | reverse complement strand
TTAGGATAGATTTTGTTAATTTTAAATAAATGGGGGTTCCATTCGTAATAATTGACAAAAAATAAAAAGAGCAAATGAGTACAAAAATACCTGTCCCAGCCAACCCAGAAGACATTAAAGAACTTTTCGAAAAATTTAACGAACTTGTTTGGATATTGCGTAGGGAATGCCCATGGGATCGAGAACAAACAAACCGTAGTATTGCACAGCTAACAATCGAAGAAGCCTACGAAACAGTAGATGCAATTTACAAGAATGATGACGATGATTTTGCAGGTGAATTAGGCGACTTGTTGCTCCACGTAGTAATGCATTCAATAATGGCTGAGCAACGAGGAGCTTTCACTATAAAGGATGTGATAAATAAAATTCAACATAAGATGGTTACACGCCATCCTCACGTTTTTGGCGAAGTGGAAGTAGCCGACCAACACGAAGTTTTGCGAAATTGGGAAAACATTAAAAAAGGCGAAAAATCGAAAGAAGAAAGCATTCTCGATGGGGTTCCTAATAACTTACCTGCACTGCTCCGAGCAGAGAGAATTCAGCATAAAGCATCGCGGGTTGGGTTCGATTGGTTGGAAAAGCAAGATATGTGGGCTAAGGTAGAGGAAGAATTTACTGAGTTGAAGGAAGAGCTTAAGAATGGAGACCAATCCCGAAAAACCGAAGAATTTGGCGATTTTCTGTTTGCATTGGTTAATGCAGCACGCTACGAGGATATAGTTGCCGAGGAAGCCTTACAACTGGCAAATAATAAATTTACATCGAGATTTATGCATATCGAGCGAAGGGCAAACGAAAATGCTCAGGAGTTGAATAAAATGACTTTGGAAGAAATGGATGCTTATTGGGACGAAGCAAAACTATTAGGAAAGTAACAAATGCAAGATATTGGAAATATTTATAATGAAGTTACAAATTGGCTTAGTTCATTTCCCAATGAATTCGTCGAAGACGAAACTTTAGGCATGGATGAGAAAATATTTTCCGAAACAGTCAAAGAATTTACTAATAGATTGAAAGATAATTATCCATTCCATCATCCACTTTATATAGGACAAATGCTTAAACCGCCAGCTCGAGGAGCAATAATGGCATATCTTGCTGCAATGGCAATAAATCCAAATAATCACGCTTTGGACGGTGGTCCGGCAACGGCTCGAATGGAAAAGGAAGTTGTTGATGAATTTGCAGGTATGTACGGATTTAAGGAATATTTGGGACACCTTACCACATCGGGGACAATAGCCAATTTCGAAGCATTATTGATTGCACGTGAAACTCATCCCGATGGAGCAATAGCATTCTCCGAAGATGCCCACTACACACATTCACGTGTTTGCAACTGGTTAAGAGTTCCCGCAATCCAGATACTTTCGGATCAATATGGGAAAATGGATTTGAACAACCTGGAGGATGAACTCAAAAAAGGACACATTAAAACAGTCGTTGCAACTTTATCGACAACCAGCCTTGGTGCAAATGATAATATAGAAGAGATTCTAAAACTGAAAGAAAAATATGGTTTTCGATTACATGTCGATTCTGCTTATGGAGGATATTTTAAGCTCATTTCTGAGGAATATCCCAGATTAGCAGTTTATGATTTAATTAAATTTGCCGATAGTATAACTTTCGACCCACATAAGCAAGGCTTACAACCTTATGGATGCGGTTGTGTGATTTTTTCGGACCCAAAAGTAGGTAAATACTATAAACATGATTCTCCCTATACCTATTTTACTTCAGAAGAACTACATTTGGGAGAAATTAGTGTGGAATGCTCGCGTGCAGGTGCCGCCGCCGCTGCCCTTTGGTTTACAAATAAGCTCTATCCATTAGAGCAAAATCAAGGTCTTGGAGCAATTTTATCGAAGACTATAAAGATTACTCAAAGGTTGAAAGAGAAAATTAAAAACAGCAACAAATTCAAAATATATATCGAACCCGAAACAAATATATTGACATATTTCCCTATTAAATCATCTACTTCTGAAATTTCTGATTTGAGCACAAGGATTTTAAAAGATGGAATTGCAAAAAATTCACTTTGGGTTGCAACACTAAAAGTTCCCTCGGGCAAGTTTCGGCAAAACCATCCAGATATTATAATCGACAGCAACGAAGTAATTATACTGAGGAGTTGCATAATTAAGCCATTCCAAGAAATATGGATTGATGAAATTATGAATAAATTGACTGAATTATCAGCATAATTTTGGTTTAAAATACAATTTTTTTCATTCTGAATAGTTATTAACTTATCTATACAAAACAATAATGGTGATTAATGGCAAAAAAGAATACAAAGTCCAATAATTCAGCACAAACTGAAATAGTGAAGATAAATTATCAAGGAAAAGAGTATGAAGTTGAATTATATAGTGAATTCAATTTTGAAGGATTCGACAGCGATACAATCATAGATTGGTATAAATTAAACCATTTAGGAAGAAAATTAGACGAAAAAGCTGCCCTTTATCTAAAAATGGCAAAAGGATGGTCCTACCATGCTCCATTTAGTGGACACGACGGCATACAATTAGCTTTGGGAAAGATATTCCGACAAAGTTATGATTTTCTTTTCCCTTATTATCGTGATTTTCTTACAACACTTGCCGGAGGATTATCTCCCGAAGAAATCATTTTAAATGGTTTAAGCAAGGATACCGATGTCGCTGGCGGTGGCCGTCACATGAGCAACCACTTTGCAAAACCAGAAATCCGTATTCAAAATGTATCTTCCTGTGTATCCAATCATGCCCTACACGCAGCAGGAGTTGCCAGAGCTATTAAGAGATACAACGGTAAAGAAGTAGCTTATGCATCTTTTGGCGAATCATCCACAAGTGAAGGATATTTTTACGAAGCAATCAATACGGCAAGTTTAGAGCAATTACCTGTAGTGTTTGTAATTCAAAATAATGGATATGGAATCTCGGTTCCAGTAACTGACCAAAGTGCTAATACGAGAATATCCGACAATTTAGTTGGGTTTAAATACTTAAAAATCTTTAATTGTGACGGACGCGATCCATTTGATAGTTATCGTGCTTTGAAAGCAGCCCAAGATTACATTCTTAGTGGCGAAGGTCCAGCAGTGGTCCACGCAGATTGCGACCGTATTGGATCGCATTCCAATTCAGACCGTCACGAATTATATCGAAGCGAAGAAGAATTGCACCGAGTTGCACGCCGAGACCCACTTCTACAATTTAGATATCACATTCTGAAAAATGGATTGATTAAAGAAGAAGAATTGTTAAAATTGGAAGAGGAAAACCGACAAAGAATATTCCAAGCAGCAGATATTGCCGAAGCTGCACCCGATGCCAATGGCTCCACTTGGGATCAGTATGTAATTCCGGAACCTTACTATGATGGCAAAGATTTTGTTGAAAATGATTCCAATGCAGAAGGAGAAAAGGTATCCTTACTTCATTCAATTAACGAAACATTGAAGTATGAATTTCGCCGCAATCCAAACACTTTCCTTTGGGGACAAGATATCGGAAAAGGTGGAGTGTTCAATGTAGTAAAAGGAATGCCGCAGGAGTTTGGCAAGGAAAGAGTGTTTAATTCTGCTATCGCAGAGGATAGTATCGTGGGAACTGCCAATGGATTCGTTCGCTATCGCGAAGATATCCGAGTAGTAGTAGAAGGAGCTGAATTTGCAGATTATTTTTGGCCAGCGATGGAGCAACTTGTGGAAACCTCGCACGATTATTGGCGTACACGGGGTCAGTTTTCTCCAAATTTTGTAATCCGTTTGGCAAGCAGTGGTTATATCCAAGGAGGATTGTACCATTCACAAAACATTGAAGGTTCTCTAATAACCTTCCCCGGAATAAGGGTTGTACAGCCAGCTTTTGCCGACGATGCAGCAGGTCTCTTACGAAATGCAATTCGCTCTCGTGGTGTAACGATGTTTTTAGAACCAAAATTTCTATATAATGCACGCCAGGCATATACAACATTTCCACATAACGAATATTTTGTGCCGTTCGGAAAGGCAAGAATTAGACGCTCGGGCACAAGTATTACAGTTGTAACCTATGGGACGGCCGTTCATTTGTCATTGATGGCAGCTGATGAATTGGTTAAGCAAGGAATCGAAGTTGAAGTAATCGATTTGAGATCCCTGGCACCGTGGGATAAGGACACAGTATTTCAGTCGGTTCGTAAGACAAATAGAGTAGTGGTTGCCCACGAAGATAAAATAATTGGTGGTGTAGGTGGCGAAATTGTCGCCGAGATTCAGCAAAATTGCTTTAAGTATTTGGATGCCCCAGTCGAACGTGTTGGTTCCAAGTTTTCGCCTGTTGGATTTTCCAAAAATTACGAATCAGCAATTCTTCCTAACAAAGAAGATGTGAAACAAGCTATATTAAAAACAGTAAGATTTTAATATAAAAAAGACCTTTAAATCTCTTAATGAATCAAATATTAAAATTTGGAAAAATATTTGTAATTTTGTAAGGCGGAGTTATGCAAAAAATGTAAACTCTGCTTTTTTATTAAATATATTAATTATGTTTGAAAAAATGTGTAAACAAATTAACAGTGTTAATAAAGTATATCAATAAATACATTTTTTTTTCAAAAAATAGTATGAAAACAGGTAAATTATTTTTGAATTATAATATTATAGTTTAATTTTGTAATACGTAAAAAAGGATAATGCGCCCGTAGCTCAATTGGATAGAGTATTGGATTCCGGTTCCAAAGGCTAAGGGTTCGAGTCCCTTCGGGCGTGCGTATCGAAGGGTTAAGCAAGAAAACAAAGAGGAAACATGAACAAAGAAAAACAATTTAACGAGCAAGACAACGAAGAGTTCGACTCAGAGCAGGTTTCCACCGATCAAGGTGAGGAATCCTTTATAAAAAAATACAAAATCCAATTGATTTCTTTGATTGGATTAATCGCCGTTGTTACGATTATTGCAGTGTTTTGGTTTGGTTCGGGAAATGCCAAAGAAGAAAAAGCATCATTGTATTTATCCCGAATAATGAATGTGTACGATAGTCAGAATTTCGAATTGGCACTTAAGGGCGATAAGACCCGAAAGGTGCGTGGGGAGATTGTATACGGATTGGAATATATTGTCAATGAATTTGGTGGAACCGAATCAGGAAAAAACGCAGCATTCTATGCTGGTAAATGCTACATGGAATTAGGCAAAAACAATGAAGCGCTAAAACACCTTGAAACAGCAACAGGCAGTAACTCTGCCCTAATTAAACAAGGAGCTTATAGTGCAATTGCTGTAATTAAAGAACAACAAAATAAGCCAAAAGAAGCCGCAGATTTATACATTAAAGCCGCAGGTTTTGCTATCGAGAAAGAAGTAAAAGCAAGATTATTCCTGTATGCAGCGATAAATTATGCAAAAGCAAAAGATAAAGAAAATGCAGTTAAGAATTACAAAGAAGTAATAGGTTTATCTGAATTTTCCGAATATGGTGATTTTGCTAAGATGGGTTTGACCGAACTTGGCATAGTTATTGATTAATAAACAGATTGGAAAAAAAACATGAAAATGATAAATAAAAATAAACTTAAACAACAAAATGTTAGAATTAGTGGAGGTATTATGAAACGATTGTTTCGCTTGAGTATCCTAATGGTACTTCTGGGAATTCTATCAGTAGGCACAATGCTTGCTCAGCAAGTATATGTATCTGGTAGAGTAGCACCAGGAGACGTAAGGATATTTGTCAAAGACTCGGTTTACATAATTGATAGGGACTACATAATTGGTGGTACCCTGATAGTTGAACCGGGAACAACAGTATATTTCTATCCTCAAGGTAGAATTATCGACTCAACTGGCGGTAGAATAATTGCCGACGGTTTCGCAGCAGCATCTTACACACAAAATCCGGGAGGTTTGAATCCAGTTGCACCTGGTTCACCTTATGATGGTTATTCCGATCCAGGTTACTTCTTGTATCAATCTGGAACAGCAAGAACAGTAAATGTTTCTACAACAAGAGAACTTACTGTTAATCCTGCAAAGTATAATCATATATTTAATGTTGTATTCGATACATTAAGTAAGAAGATTGTGGACTTGGCAGATCCATTGGACGTTGTGGGTGGTAAGTACAAGAACAACAATAATTGGATTGTTATTACATTCGAACAAGCCATCTTTTGGGAAGCAGCAAGATTGAAGTATGCTGCAACAGACGTAAATATAAAAATGAATCCATGGGTTCGTAAATCAATCAGTAACGGAGAAATTAAATTCTTTGGTACTCCAGTTAACAACTTCTCGCGCGAATGGGGACACATTGTTGTGTTGCCAGGTGCACGAGCTGCATTCTTCAGAAATGTATCATTCAATGGTTTCCGTAAGGATACAACTGTTGACCGTGCTAATTATTATGATGTTGGCAAGCATTCCTGGGCAGCCAATATTAACAAATCATTGGTTAATGTAACAAATGGAGCTGGTGGTGCTATCACTTCGTTCTCTTCAAGAACTTGGTTGTTGGATGTAACATTCAAGAACAACATGGCTCGCTACCGTGGTGGTGCATTGCAATTATTGCAGTCTCCAGCCGGCTATCCAAGAGCTAATGTTAATTTAGGATTCTATCCATTGGATAAAAACCCTAACATAACAGACAAAGATTTTACAACTTCTGCAATTTTAGAAAAGAATCCAGTTTTAAGAATAGACAATATCGATGAATCTATTGCAGAACCATTGTCAGATTTCGACAGAATGGGCTACGACGATGCTCGTATTGCTCTATACTTAGGTCGTATCCGTAATGTTCAGTTCGACAGAAACTATGTTCAAATTGCAAATGTAATTCGTAAAAATATTAATGGTATATTAACTACAACTGACGATTTAGATAATCCAGCAGACTACCCACAGTACTACGGAAATGGTGCTTATGGTGGTGCAATTTATATTGCAGGTTGGGAAGAAAATCGTCAAATTGAAGTAGGTTTAGGTGTTAACGATAGAATTAAAGTTGGAAACAGCTTTGTTCAGTTCCCTAAATACGACTCATTTAAAGCTTATCGTAACTTTGCAGCTAACTACCAACAAGCAGGAAGCAGCGAAGGTTCACGCGGTGGAGCAGTTTATACAGGAGAATATACATCCTTGATCGTTGCTGGTGATTATAGCCAAAACGAAACACAAACTAAATATATGCAAGATGCTCAAGATGGTAAAAATAGTGGTTACTACTCAATGGGTGGAGCTATCTATTTGAAAAATACTCAAGGCAGATTGCAAGTTCGTGGTGGTGTTCGCAGAGCAGATTACAATAATAGAACATTGCTCTATGATAACCGTGCTGGTTCGGGTGGAGCTATTTGCGTAGATGGTAATGCATTCCCAGAAAAATCACCAATCATTGGTGGAACTGATTTGCCATTAGACGCACGCAATTATGGATTTGATATTAAATTCAAAGAAAATAAAGCAATCACTTGGGGTGGTGCGATTTTCACAAATCGTAACTTCTGGTCAGCTGGTAGTGGCGGTATTCAATCAGGTACCTTAATTGGTTATGATGGAAACTATTCAGTATCATTTGATGCAAATACAGCAGGATTTGCTGGTGGTGCTATCTATGTATCAATACCAACATCTGAAATATTACCAATGAATCAAAGAACAATTCAGATGATTCGTACTAGATTCATTGACAATAAAGTTGGTTTCGGTATTCAAGGTGAAAACAGATTAGAAATTCGCGGTGGTGGAGCTATCTATTCGTTAAACGGTGAATTGAACTTACTAAGAGGAGTTGAATTCAAAAATAACGAAGTTCGCAACGCTAATGGTGGTGCGATTGCTATGGTAAATCCAACAAACACTGTAAAGAGATACTACTTATCTGATGTTGATGTTGCTAACTTTGACGAAGGAACTGGTTTAGTTGATGGTTATACTTCAACTAACGAAATCTTTACTCAAACAACCAGCATACCAGCATCGGTTTCGATGTTAACTAGATTTATTGACAACAAAGTAACTTTGGATGCAGACATTTTAGCAAGCCAAAGTGGTAGCGGTGCTACACAAATCTGGCAAGGTACTTTAGAAGCAACTGAAAGATTGTTGGGAACATACTGGACAGATGCTAATAATGGTGTTGCAGTAGGTTACTTTGGTAGAATCATTCGCTATCAAAATGGTGGAACAAAATGGGTTTACCCATCATCACCAACTAACTATAGATTAGAAGCAGTTACATTTACTAGCTCATCAACTGGTTATATCGTTGGCGATAGAGGAACAATCTTAAAGACCGATAATGGTGGATTTGATTGGAGAATTATTGCTGGCGTACCAACTGACAAATGCTTAAATGACGTAAGTTTTGTTGGAACTGATTACGGTTGGGCAGTAAGTGAAAATGGAGAAATTTTACGCACAGTGAATGCTGGTGAAACTTGGACAAAAATCCAACACTTAACTAATTCATTGAATAGTGTATTCTTCAAAACTAATATGGTTGGTTTTGCAGTAGGCGATAATGGTTCTGTATTGAGAACTACAAACGGTGGAACATCATGGGAAATCGTTGAAATTCCAGGTTTGAAAACAAATTTGAACAAAGTTTTATTTGTTAACAACTCGGTTGGTTATGTAGTTGGAGATAATGGTATCGTTTTGAAAACCACAGATGGTGGTAACACTTTTGCATTCTCAAATTCAGGAACAGTATTTAATCTAGAATCAATTGGTTTCTATGGTTTCAATGTTGGTTATATCGTTGGTCAAAATGGTATAGTATTAAAGACAGTTGATGGTGGAACTAATTGGACAATTCAAGATACAAAAACAACATATAGTATATATGATGTAAGTGCAGTTAACAACAATGATGCATTTGTTGTTGGTGATGTTGCATTGTTATTGGGTACAAATGATGGTGGAGCAAACTGGACTAACTTAAAACCATCAAACTCAGCTTACGTTGATGTTAAGAGATATCACCAAGAAATTCTCTTCCCTGAAAATGGTGTTGGTTTGGGTGCAGGTATCTATATTCTCGACAGATTGTCCGAAGAATGGACACCAAGAAAAGACAGTGTAATGTTCAACCGCGTTCGCTTCCAAGGTAACGAAGCATATACTGGTTCTACAATATACTCTGACAACTATGACTTAAAATTAGTCTTTACACGTTCTTTGATTACTACTAACAAAGCAACAAGTGAAGTTGGTAAAGAACAAGTTTACATTACTGGAGCAGTATTCCAAGATGCAAACAAAGCTATTACTCAAAACTTTGCTTCATCAGATTTAGCAGCTGCTACAATTTTCGGTGAAGTTCAGGGTCCATTACCTTCAGCAATTTTCTCAGAAGCTGCTAACAGTATATATAATAATGATGCTCGTTTCTTAATCAGATTGCCCGATGCACCAAATACTAAAGGTATCTTAGCTGGTACTACAGGTATTGGCTTTGGTGGTACTGATACATTAAGAGGTAATTACTGGGGTAAAACAGAAGCTGATGTTGATTTGAAGTTTACGAATATTAAGATCAAATTCTTCAACCCAGAAACAGGCGAAATGGAAGAATATCCAGATGGCGTAAAGAAAGAAACTTTCTTTGTAGCTAAAGGTGATAAATCTTACTTGCCATATTTATTCACACCAAGTTCGAGCGATCCAAGAACACAAGGTCCATTCGAAAAATTGGGAACACAAATTGTTGGTACTCAAGAAGTTATCAAACAATACACTTATGTACCAGTTCCTGGTAAAAATGCAGATGGAAACGAAAATCAAGCCCATGACTTATCAATTCCAGAAAAATATTTAATGTCGGGACATATCTATGATATTTACGATAAAGGTACAGATATTAAGACTGCAGATTATAGCAATCGTCGAATGGTTCCAATTGAAGACTTTGCAGTTGGTATTCCTCCAATCGTAAAGAACTTTAGCACAACAACTGCACCATCATTTGGTAAATATATCAAGAGATGGACAAGAGATCCTTATTTCGCAGAATTAAGAGATGCTCAAAACAGATTAGTTTATCCACAACTGTCCGTATTGCAGACAGAATTCCAAGCTAATCAAGATGGTGAATTCTATCATCCAATTGGATACCCATTATACTTGGAAGCAAATGTGGATTATTCTGGCGATGATAACATTGTTAACAATAACTATCATTTATTAAATGAAACAGTTTGCTTTGTAATTAACGAAACTACTGGCGACTATATTCGCGTTCCATTGAAACAAGTAAGTGAAGTAGCTCCAAATAATGAAAGATTCTGGGCAACTGTAGAATTTGTACCTGATCTTTCCCGCAGAAATTCCAATCCATTATTGAGAAGAACTGCTGAAGGTTTGGCAAACTTAGGAACTGGTCCATTCTTGTTAGAAAACTTGTTCCGTAACCCTTACAAAGAAGATGCTGGTGCATTGAAAGGTCGTAAATATATTGCTGATTACAAAGAATTTGCAACAGATCCAGATTTATTCATTAACAAAGCAAGATTTAACAATGGTGTTGTTTCGATGCCAACTTCCAACTTTGCTAATGGTATTTCCAACACTACTTTCTTTGCTGGTGAAAAATACACATCATTACCAGTTAATGTTGGTGACGTAGTAAGAATAATCTCAAGAACAATACTCTGGAGAGAAGGTGCAAATGCAGCTTACGAGAGAGGTATTTCATTCAAGATTACAGGAACTACAGAACCTCCAGTATTTACAGGTAATATACCACAATTGGAAAACATTACACCATCAGAATTCAAAGACAAAATATTTGTTTCTGAAGATAGAAGTTATCCTGCAGAAGTAGGTTCCGAATACAGCCAATTAAATGATAAAACTCGTCGCGGTCGTGACTCTATCATTAGAGTAACTGCAATCGATCCTAATATGTTCTACGATCCAAGAGCTTGGGATAACAATGATTGGTCAGCTAAATATTCACAATTAACTTATGATTGGAATGTTGATGCAAGTACTGGTCTTTACCGTTGGTTATTAGTTGATACAGTTAAAGCTGCTGATGATCAACCACGTTGGGGCGCAAGAGGTTATTTGATGATGAAAGGTACTCCAATTAACCCTTATGTAGTTCCAGGTGGCGAAATTGTACGAGTAGGTGCAGCTAACTATCCACCACATTACAGAACATTAGATTCATTGCGTGCTGTTGGTGCTCCTCAAGATGTTATCGATAGATTTATCGAAACATTTCCTGAATACTTCAGTAGCCCAATTTACGATATCGATAACGCAAGATTCTTGCAACAAGATACATTAGATTTCGGTAAATTATACCGCAGAACTAAAGAAATCACAATGTTCGTTGTGGACAGTGTTCCAAGATTCTTGGATCCAGGCACATCGAATGATGAATTAGGTCCTGTAACTGTAATCAAAGATTTAGGTACTCGTGAAACAGAAGATAAGTTCTACACTCCAAGTGTTTATACATGCAAAACTACAACAGACGGTAAACTTATTGCAAACTTAACTGACAAATTAAGATTCCAAATAGATCTTAACACAGACGATGAGTTAGAAGATTCATGGGCTTTGAATTGGAATTATCCTTATGGTAGAACTGCCTATGGCTTCGCTAATATTTCATTAAGACCAAATGACGATACAACAGCTATTGATACAACTAATTATAGTGGCGATCAATTTGGTCAAGGTGGTCCTGGTAAATTAATTACTCAGATTAAACCAGCTTGGATGAAATATGACCATATGTACTTCTACGAAAAAGAAGATGTTGATAATTCGGATCCAAACGGTGCTGATTTTACAACATTTGGTAAACTTAATATACGTGTTCCTAGAAATGTTGCAATGAACTATCTGAAAGCTCCAAATAGCTACAATGATGAAATGAATACAGATACTGTATTTGTAATCGTTGCTAATGATGGACATGGTGGAGTAACATTCAAGAGAATACCACTATTCGTAAACGTACAACCACAAATTGTTACTAATGCATTGCCAGTTGCTTTTGAAGGATCTGATTACAATCCTCAATTGCTTGATACAATGAAACAAGTGAAATTTGTAGATCCAAACTTTGGACAACGTCACAGATTCGAGTTAATCTATGCTGATGATGCTAGAACATCTATCAAGATCGATGATTGCTATGATGATGCAGGTGTTTATAATTTAAACAACTTTAAGACAACTCCAAAATGGTTGAAGATTAACAAAGAAAACGGAATGTTGTATGGTACTCCTGGCGTTAAGGATGCTCCTGCAAACATTACCGTAACAGTAGTAGTTACAGATGAAAATGGCTTACGCCACTTACATCAAATTCCAATGGAAGTTAAGGAAATTAACCATAGTCCAAATGTAGCAGGAATTCCACCTGTAAGATGTATCGATTATGGTCGTCCTTATGAAGACTTCGTAACTGTAATTGATAAAGATTTGTTCCGCAACAATTCAACTGAACAATTAACAATAAGATTGTTGGATGGAAGAGATAATCCGATAACATCCGATCAATTAGATGTTGATCCTAAGGTTATTAACGGAACAGGTACCACTGATTCAGTTAAAATCAGAATCTTTACAAACTCATTCAAACTTAATCCAGAATCAGATGCTAAAATTACTGTAAAAGTAGAAGTAACTGATAAAGCTGGCAAGAAGAGCGTGATGATTTACAGATTACAAGTATCATTAGAAACTGATTTTGTATGCAATGTTAATGTTACAAACTCTAGCGGTGCTAACCAAGTTCTTCAATTCGGTACATCATCGTTACCAAATACAAAAGAAGGTGGCGTAACTACTGGTGATGGAACAGATGATCCAAATAATTTAGGTATCTTGGACTATCAACTTTGTGAATTCGAATTACCACCAATGCCTCCATTGGACGTATTCGATGCTCGTTGGTCGATTCCTTTACGCAACGGTACCTTAAGAAACATCTATCCAGTTGCTCAACAGGGAATTAAACACGAATCAATTTACAAAGCAAGATATCAAGCTGGTGGCGAAACTGGTGGTACATCCCCATTCTTCCCAGTAACAATTAGCTGGCGTCCAAAAGAAGTTCCATCTAAAGATAATGCAAATGCTAATCCTACAAAAGCTACCTGGTACATCAGAGATTTCAATTCTAATGGAAATATCTTTAGTTTCGAAATGACTGAACCAGGCAAGAACTTCCGCAAAGCTGCTGATGTTATCAGTGGATTTAGCTCGAAAGATCCAGAGTTGTTCGAAATTACTATAACTAACCCATCATTGAACTCATTCATTATTGTTCACGATTGGGCAAGCAGTGTCGACAATGCTGATGGAATCGCTTTTGGAATTAACAGCGTTAGCCCAAATCCAGTAACTACAGCTTCTGTAATCACATTCGGAATTACTAAATCATCGCAAGTTCGCTTAGATGTTGTTGATGCAATTGGTAATATAGTGTTGACATTAGAAGATAGATACTTAACAAACGGTACATATACAATTAACTGGGACGGTGTGGACCAAGCTGGTAGATATTTACCATCAGGTACGTATACAATCAGAATGGTTTCTGGTAACGAAACATCAACTTATCCAGTAGTTGTTGTAAGATAATAGCTATATGTGTTTGCTTCCTCGAAGACATTTCGGGGAAGCCTGCACTTAAAGCATACTAACTATGAAATATAATAATAAAATAGAGGAGTTAATTATGAAGAGATTATTCAAAATTGTTATCGGAGTACTTGCAGTATTGATGGTAACAGGAATAACAACTCAACTCAAAGCACAAGTTTACGGTGAATTCGACACTGTTAGGGTAATCCAATCACTTTACACAGCATTACCAGTTCCAGAAGCTGGCAATATGGTAGTAGATTTACCTAAAAGTGCATTCAAGAAAATAGGTAGCAATGATGTTGATCCTGATGACGGTTATGCATTAATCGATATCGGATTTGATTTCGAATTTAACGGAGAAATTTACAACAAGTTATGGATTAACGTAAATGGTTTCGTAACATTCGGAAGAAAAGAAAACAACGTTGTATTGCAACCACCTTTCTTAGCACCAAAAGATCAAGAAGGATTATTCTTAGATGCGAATTCTTACCCAGTTAACGTAATTGCTCCATTTTGGGGTGATCACTATTACCGAGATATCGTAGATTTAAATGCTGCTAATTTCAAACCTTCAGTAGTTCGCTATAAGGCAGACGGGCAAACTTTAATAATTGAATGGAAAGATTTGAATATTAATTACCGTTACGAAAACAGAAGCTTGAAAAACAGTATTGGAAACTTCCAACTTGTTTTAATCAAATCTCAAGATGACTATTCAAGACAAGGCGATATCGAATTCCACTATGGAACAGTTGGTGGAAATACCAGATTAGAGCCTACAGATGATACAAGAATTGTAACAAAAGGTTCGACCATTGGTATTAAGGGCGAAGGTAAGATAGTTGGTACAGATGCAGATTACTTAAATGCATTTATCAACAATATGTACTTGAAAGCCAATCCAAATGTACCATATATTACAGTAACTACTTCAAAACAAGTTTCGAACGATTGGCCACCAACAAACCTGAAAGAAGCTAAATTCTACTTTAACGCTATGAAAAGATTCAACGTTGAAGAATGGTGGGGTGATGGAGATGTTGATTATTCAAAAGCACCAGGTAACAAACATTATAATTTTGGATATCCAAAACAACCTAAGTTTGTAACTGTAAATGATGCTCGCATAATTATGAAAGCAATTGCAACAGAAACACCTTTAGATCCAATTCGTCGTCGTTCTGCATACCATGGTGATGTTAATCACAACGGACGTTACTACTATGATGCTTTTACACAAAAGAAATTGATCAAAACTCAAAGCAAGAACTATGCTGATGATTTACCAGCTGAAGTAAGTTCTATCAAACAAATCTTGTTTGAAGTAACTGAAAAAGACGCTGCTATTATTCTTCACTATATTGCTGCTAAAGTTCCAGAATTACCTTGGTTACGAGATACTTCAGTTATTCGTGGTAAGTCTGGTGAAGATTTTGCAGCTTTAGATTTAAGATTAAACAGTGAATCAATCGGAAATGGTTACTACAATGTACCTGTTTATCTAAATACAGATATTGAAGGTCCAATTTCATTAAAAGCAAAATTCGATGCTAACATCGTTTCTGTTAATAGTGAATTGATGTCAACATTTAATAACGGAGTATTGGTATTGGCTGGTTCAAGTAAATTTAATGCTAATCAACCAATAGCATACGTAACATTGAAATCGGATAATAATGAATTAAACGCATTTGATATCAGATTGAATGACGAGCAAATTTCTTCAAAGAAATTATCATTGAATAATTCAGAAATTACTGGTTTGAATGTTGTATTGGCACAAAACCCAGTAAACAACAGTATTGCTCAATTTGTTATGAACATCAATGAAAAAGGTACATACAAATTAAGTATCTTTGACATGTTTGGTAATCAAGTTGCAGTCGTTGCAAGTGGTAATTACGAAATTGGTTCTTACAATGTTAATTTTGATGCGTCAGCATTATCTTCAAGTGCTTATATCTATCGCTTAGAAGGCAATGGAAATGTTGTGAACGGTAAATTTGTAATCAACAAATAAAATGATGTTGAAAATGAAAAATATAACCTTGTCGGTAATGATACTGTTGGTAACATTAATTGTTACCGGCAAGGATATTTTTTCCCAAGATGATGCAAAAGTTATTGTTAAGAAAACAATCAACTTATGCAAACTAGATAATAATCGTTTTACCTTTGCTGTGAATATTGGCGAAGTTAAAACAACTGATTCTTTGTTTGGTTTTGATATCGAAATTAGTTACGATCCTTCTAAGATTCGTATTATTAATGTATTAACAGGAAATACTTTATCCGAGAATTTCAAAGAAAATAATTTCTCTTTTGGATACGAGGAGAATAAGGTTAAAGGTTATGCAACTACGATGGAAGTAAACATTGTTCCCCCAAGTGGCAACATAGATTTAATAGCCTTTTTTGCCGAATGGATTGGAAAAAATGATTGCAATGATTCATCGATTATTGAAATTAATAGTTTAGAATTTACAGATGAATTCCACAAGAAAATTGACAAGTTTGAGCAAGGTGTGGTATATACTGTAAATAATCCCGAAAACGACGAATTGCTGTTGATAACATCGGACAAAAGAGAATATAATATTCCTTCTGGAATTGCAGAATTGAAGACTTATGTAACAATTAGCAAACCAGAAACAAGTAAAACAAGTTCTTTTAAAGTTTATTTTGATAATTCGGATGTTTTAAAGATTAAGCAAATTAATAATCTCGATGAGCATTCAATAATCAAAAATGTTGGTGATAACTATTTTGACTTCGATTTTACCTATGTAAATACAAATACAGCGATCGAAATAATTTACGATTACATATTGCGAGATACTGTGAAAAACTATTCTTATGGTGTTACTAAGGTTGAATACTCAGATTGCTCCTGTATATACAATTATGCTGGTTTTCGATTTGGCTTAACAAAAGATAGTGTTTTTACAAGTGTACAAGATGATTTAACGATTGATTACGATTGCAATAGCAATTCAGTAAGAATCAGCGACTCAAGAATTCAAAATATCAAATTCGTTGATATATTAGGAAGAGATTTAGGTAATTATGAAATAACTGAACCTACCACAATCACTTTAAACAATATATCTACAAATATGATTTTTGGAATCATAAAAGCAAATAATAATTACGAGATTAAAAGAATTTATAAATGTTATTAAACAAAAATAAGGAGTTTATAATGAAGAAGATTTTCTCGCTATCACGCTACGGTGGGGCAATTATGGGTCTTCTATTGATTGTGGCATTCTTTGGCGCAATCGAAACAAATGCACAATTTGTTACTAAACCACAAGCACCCATCCTATCCTTAACAGGCGATCAAGATGGATATGACGAAGCAGTCTATCCAGATGCACGTTTATGGATCCCACCATCATCTTCGAAGACAAGAGAAATTTTGGTACCAGTGTTCATTAAGAACAATTTCTTTACCTTTAATGATCAAGAATACATCGTACCACCAATTTACAGTTTTCGATTCTCGATATTCTATGATGCTGCAGCTGTTCAGGCAACAGGTGTTCAACAAACACACCCTGCATATATGGAAGACTTTTTAGCACTTAATGGTACAATTGATGAAGATCCACCTTATGCTTATGGCTGGAATATATCATGGAGCGATAAACAAGATCTAAATTACTGGCGCTATATGGATGAAGCTACTTGGAATCAAATCAAGGATGCACCAGGTAGTCAGGTTAAAAGAGGTCGCAGAATAACTATTACTGGAACATCAACAATGCCATTAAGAACTAACGATAAATTAACAACAAACTTTTGGGGCGTGTTAGTTTATGTTAAGTTTAAGGTTATTGGTAAATTAAATATTGGTGATCCAAATACTACATATCTTCAAACACCAATGTATGTAGCTCCAGACGAAATTATCTACAACGATATCGATATTACAAAAGAACCAGTATATAAAGGATTTTCTCATATTTATAAGAATCCATTATCAGATTATGCAGGTTTGCCAGCATTCCCAGGTGTTGCAGGTTTGAATAACAAAGATGTAATTCAAGAAGATTTATTCCTAAAAGAACCTTACAAACCAGGTTCAATTATGGTTAGAATTTCTAATGGTGAACCAGAATTTGAGTTCCCATCGGACGTGAACGAAGGTTATACTGTTAAAAAGATTAATGATGCTGAATTTGAATTAGAACAAGTAATATCTATCGATTCAGGATCTGCAAACTTAGCAATTCAAAAGATTTTGGTAAACAATGCTGTTGAACGTTCAAGATTAAGCTACATTTCCGTGGAAACTAACGAACCTTGGCTATATACAGGAACTGCAAGAGACGATAATCCAAAGAGATTTAGATTAGTTCGCTATATTGATAATGATATTCTAGGTACGTTAGTTGACCCAATTGGTGATGCAACAACCGATGATGGTCCATTTTACATCAATATTATATGCGACTGGAAAAAATTGAAGAGAGATGATGTAAGCGATCCAGAAAAAACTGGTATCTATTATGGATATATCACTTTCCGCTCTCCTTATGCAAAAGTCGAAAATGTTAGATTAAAGGTTAAGTTCGTATTTGTTCGCCCACCATGGGAACCACGTGGTCCTTTGAATACAGAAGGTACACGCGGAGGTATATATATGAATATTCGTAACTCAAGAGGCCAATTTGGTGATTCAAAAGTATTAGTATTTGGTACAGGTCATCGTGGAACACCAGGTGTTGATTCATTGTTTGGTGAATTCCACCCATCAACAGGATTGGGAGCAAATGCATTTGATGCAAGATTCTTCCCACATCCAGATGTATATCCAGAAGTAGCTAAGAAATATCCAAATGGCTTTGGAGATTTCTCGCCAAATTCAAGAACACCACATTCAACATCACGCGACATTAGAGACTATAACAATAATGCAACACATATTTATTATGTAAAATTTAATGCTGCTGGCGATGGCAATTATCCTGTAGTACTCACTTGGGATACACGTCAATTCCCAGTTGGTTCAAGAGTATTCTTAAGAGATACTGAAAATGGACAGAAATTCCCAGCTATTGATATGCGTCAGTCAACTCCAGTGGACGGTGAAGGATTCATTCGTTCATTTACATTCAAAGATGCAACAATTACTGATTTCATTATCGAATACTCATTACCAAAGCAAATACGATTTGTTGATCACGATGATAAGCCAATTATTAAAAAAGGTTGGAATTTACTATCATTGCCAGTTCGTCCAGTAAATGCTGCTTGGAATACATTCTATCCAAAAGCAATCAATGTTCCATTCTTCTTCTCCCAAAATCAATACCAAGCTGAAAACGTACTACGTGCTGGCGTTGGTTACTTTGTGAAATACGGTGATGATGTAGATAGAACATTCTCTGGAACTGAAATATTGTCAATCGAAGCACCATTCGATTTAGTAAGAGTTCACCCAGGTGATCGCTCCGATGTTGACGACCCATCAATCGCTGGTGGTTGGAATGCTATTGGTGGCG
>CAYOPF010000045.1:0-19669 GCA_964405755.1 uncultured Chloroherpeton sp. | reverse complement strand
ATACCACTACTGATTTTTTTGCTAAGTCTGTAAAGTAATTACCGCTTCCAGATGTTGATGAAAAACTATTACCTGGAACCTGATCATATACAACACCATCGCTAGGACCAGCTGGCATTGCAGCTTCGCGAGCAATAACAATTACATCATCACTACCTGCATTTGTCCATGTTAGTGGAATTTGAGTCGTTGTGATACTTGCTGTTGTAACAGTTAATGCTGGTTCACCAACGGCTGCCCATGTTTCTTCGGGTGCATATACAGTAATATTGGTGTATGTTGCGGGGGTCAGTCCAGTCATGCCCGATGTAGGTGTTACAGTGATTGTAATAGGACCATATCCTAAATCATTTGTTAATGTTGTAGTTGTCAAGTTTACTGAATATCCACCACTGGTTATTGTTCCCGTTCCAAATGCAACGGTTGCAGTTCCTGAACTTACTGTAATACTTATTCCAATATTAGAAGTTACATCAGCTGGATTTCCGTTTGCATCTTGAGATTCTACAGTAATGTTTATTGCTACTGCTGAAACTACTTCTCTTCCAGTCTTTTCTGGCAAATCAGTTGCTAATGAACCATAGTTATGCATTGAGAAATTTGTAATAACTAATTGAACTGGAGTTAAATTATCATCGACGGTTGTAAATGTACCACCATCAAAAGGACCTGCATTGGTTATCTGTGCAGGACTGTTTAGCTGAACATCATAATTATTTTCAATTGCCATTGAAATCGTACCATCTACGACTGCATCCGATGCGTAATCGATTGTAACTAAGTATTGAGTCTCTGTAGTTAATGTGTTATTTACTAATGAATTGAATGTAACATATCCATAAGCATCTCTTGAGGCACCGCTTTGAACAACCGCGTCAACCGCATCTACAATTCCATTTTTATTATTGTCTTTGATTAAATCATAATCCGAAAAATCATCAGATTCAGCTCCATTTCCTAAATCAACCCTTACTTTAACTGAACTTATTGTAACTGTTGGTGTATTGTCTGGTGGTGTTAAGGTAAATCCAAATATTGGTGCATCACTTGCACCTTGCATATATGTTCTTGATATAGGTGTATTATTTGGACTTAATGTTACATTCTGACCCACAAAACTAAAGGAGGCAGAAGATATTGATGTTCCTGATTTATTGAAATCAGCTGCTGTTAAACCGCTAGTACCTAATGTGAAGGAAATTGGTAGGGTTGAACTTGTTACTAAACTACTTACATCACCTATTAAAACAAAATAATACGTTGTACCTGCAGTCATCGCTAAGGACCCTGCTGCAGTAAGTTCGGTACCTGAAACACTTACCGAGGCGTCAAAGTTTGAGGTAGTAAATGTTGTAGTTACATCATTGTTGTCATCATAATTCAATGTTAAATTACTTAAAACACCTGTTAGAGCACTGCTTGCATTTATTACAACTTTTGTCAAAGTTGCTGAAGATGTTGCTTGTAAAGCAAATCTCATTAAGATTTTGGATGTATTACCAGCTACTAAAGGAGACTCTGCAATATTATAACTAGTTGCCACATAAGTATCTGGCCATGATTTTAATTTCAAATATTTATCAGCAAAAGCAATACTATAAGTAGCAGCAGCATCTAAACCTGTAATAGAAATTAAGCCAGCAGTTGAACCACTTTGGGCTGTAACTGTTCCATTAGCATATGCCCAAGTTGTTGTTTCATCCGTTGACAGATTTGCTTGGTCAACACTTGCAGAAGTATAAAATGCAGCTAAGTAATCTTCAGTATTACCTTTCAATTCAGATTCTGCATCGTATTGTAAATCAACATTAGTGAATGTATTGTCACCAGTTATTTCATAATATCGTTTTACTGTCTTTTTCCCATCAATATTTTTTGTAACATGGTATCTTTTTACATCATCTACTGTTGCAATCGCACCTCCAGAAATTGCATCAACACCTATTTGAGTTGTTCCAATGTTCGCAATTGCAATAGAAGCAGTAACATTTATATACGCTGGAATTTCAGTACTATTTGTCACAAGGTATCCATTGTCATAATCCTCAGTGAGAACAGGAGCTGCATTCGACATAGTAATATCAAATCCGTTGAGGTCTAAATCGCCTGAAGTCAAACGTAAGTCTGTTCCAATAATTGTTACATTCTGTTCTAATTTAACACCTAAAGCATTATTAACTTCAACATTAAAGAAACTAGGTGCTGAAGAACCTTTGATGATTTGCTGGGACGTACCTTGGAATAATATTTCTGCAGCAGTTGCTGCGAAAGCGGCGTTTGAGATAAAATCTCCTTTAACTATAAAAGCAGTTACTGGAGCACCTGCAGCTGTAAATTTAACATTTTGGAATTGCAAATCATCCTGATCGCCAGAGTTTACTGGAGATACGCCGGCAAGTGCAAGTGTTATTGTACTATTTCCTGATGCAATAAATCTTCCATCAGTTCCAGATATAGTGATAATATTATTAACAGTGAAATCAGTTGCTGTTTGTACAACATTTCCAGCTGTATTAGCAACAGTTACATTATAAAACCTTAATGTACCGTTGTTTGTAATATTTTTTGTTGTTGCTGTGGTAAAAGCGACAGTTGTATTTGCCCCTGTCCAAAGAAACGATCCTTTATTTCCAATTGAATAATCACCTTTTATGTTAGTAATAAATGCTCCAGCAACCGTCATAGCTGAATTTTCTGTAACTGCAACATTATTAAAAGTTATTGCATTATCAGCTGTTGATGTTAGAACACCTGCTCCATCACCGCCATCTGCTGCTGAGTTAGAAAAAGTTACGGTTGATGGTGCACTTGCAACAAATGTAGCACCAGCATTGCCTATGGTGAAATCATTCAAAATAGTAAAACTAGCACTTGTAGTAATTGCATCTGCGCCGTCACCTAATGTTAAATTATAGAATTTTAATGTACTTGCTGTTGATGCAGTTATAACTGCTGCATCCAGAAAGGTTATAGTACCAGCAGTAGCAACAAAGCTACCCGAGCCTACAACTTCGAAGGCATTTGTTGTTCCATTAATCCAAATATCTTCTGCAGTAGAAACATAAGATGCATCATCAATAACAATGTTTAGAAAATAATCTGTAGCTGCTTGACCTGTTAATGTTATAGTTTTGGGGTTATTTGGTGTACCTTTGTTTTTGAAAACCAAATAACCAGCAGTAAAGGTATTAGCAGCTGTTGTCATATCCCAAGTGAGATTACCAGCAACAGTAAATGATGTTGCTAGAGTTATCGCTGCTCCATCATTTATTGTTAGGTTAAAAAATGTCAAGTAATCAGCGCCCGCTACAGTAGTCTGACCAGTATTAACAATAATAGCTGCTCCAGCTGCTGCATCTTGATTCATTGTCATCGTTCCGCTTGTTTGGGTAAACTTGCCACCAGATGCCACAGTAAATACACCATTAATTGTTGCACTTCCTGTCATTGTTACATTGCTGGCAGTTGACGCTATATCAAGGTCATCCAGTGATAGTGTTGCATTAGTGCCAACAGTTATAATAGAATTTGTACCGTTAATGATGATTTCACGTGCAGTAGCATAATTCCCAACTGTATGACTAAAAGAAGCACTGCCTTCTAATGTTAAATCACCATAAATGTTTAAATCGTAATCTGCTGCATCAACGATAGTTACGGTTGCTCCATCTGCAATTGTAAGGTTATATAGGTTTAGACCTGCTGGTGTTGCGTTTGTTGCATTGCCTGCTAACAAGATTGATTGTGCAGAAGTTCCATTAAACTTCATACTTAATCTGCCATTACCATTGTTATATTGTATACCACCTGCAGCGCTAAATTCGAGAGCATGTGTATTAGTTGAATTGTCAGCGTTAATTGTAATCGTAAAAAATCCTGTTGATGCAGGTTTTAACACTGCATTTGCATGGCTCAATTCAAGTGATTGAATCTCTGCATCGATGTCGAGGGTAACAGTAGCATTTCCAATAATAACTAGATCTGTTGTTAGTGGCACCCTTTCGGTACTCGCAGGAGAAGTGATTGTCCAGTTTGCAGCGGTAGACCACTTGCCGTCGAGAGCACTTCCATCCCAGGTTGCTGTCGCTGCTAGCCCTGAGTTGCTTCCAAGCAGTAGCACAGTAACCACTGCTATTATCGATAGTAAAATGTTTCGTTTACTCATATCGAAACTCCTTAGTTTGTTTAAAAAAATTTCTTAAAAATAGTGTTTTCATATTTATTAACTCCAAATTATAATTATTTTTTCTCATAATAATCCCTAAAAAAATAAAAATGGCATCATTTTAAATTTACTTATCGTCAATTAGGCAAATACTTTTAGTTTTTATGTAAATTTATTTGCCCAATATTAGCCAAATCAAAATAAGTTTTCCACATATTTGGAACATATTTGTAAAATATGCAACAAAATCTCTGTTTTATAGATACAATAACTCAACGGACAATCCTCGTGCCATGTAAATGAAGGTTTGTAATTCCCCAGTCACAAAGTATATCTCCCCTCGATGAGGGGGAGATTACAGAACTCCCCCGTTGCCCCCTCTTAAAAAGAGGGGGTTTGTGCTTTTGTCTCTCTCCCCCTCTCTTCCTGAGAGAGGGGGGAAGGGGGGTGAGTTCGCTTGGACCTCCCCCTTTTTCCCCCTCACAGAGGGGGATGGGGGCGGGGAGGAGGTCCACTCACCCATTTACAGAAATTTGATTTCTTGTAATACCTTTGGTGGGTACATTTTGGAAATTTTGTCCATAAAATTTGTAGTTTCTATCCATTCTTGAACGAGTTTTTTGCCAGCCATCGAGTTCCAATCCTTTTCGATTGCGGTGTGGCAAACAGTACCCTGACCCTTGCGGCGATGATGAACAAACCGACACTCCAGTGGTTGGTAATCTTTTCCGAACAGCTCGCATAAACCATCGTAATAGAAAGTGCAGTAATTATTGGAAAAAACTTGCATTGCAATTAGTCCCTCGTTACCTTTGAATGCAGGCGACAAAACTCCAAAGGATTTATCGGGCGAAATTTCGAGCATCATTCGATTGGCTAAGCCATTTTGGATGGCCAATTGCGCTTCGGCAACCAACCACCAACCAGGACGCACACAAAACCCCTTGCAAATAATGCAACTACAAGGTTCGGATGGCGGAAATTTAGTTCTTAATGGGTGATTGATTCTTGTGCTTTGCATCAAAATTTTAAATTTTTCACTTTAGTATCGAACATCATTAAAGCAACTCCAACAACTTCGTTCATGTTGTAGTAGCGATATTCTGCCAACCTTCCTACAAACAAGGTATTGGACGAAATTTGATTGGCAAGCTCCAAGTATTTATCGTAAAGTGTGCGATTTTCGGTTCGTGGAATAGGGTAAAAGCGTTCGTTCAATCCCAACTGGAATTGCTCGGGGTACTCGAATGCAACAGTGGTAGATGGAGTGTTGTAAGGCAAAAAGTGCTTGAACTCGGTAATTCGGGTATATTGATTGTTGTTGGGATAATTAACCTGAGCAACCGGCTGATACTGTTGCAATTCGAACTTCTGCAAATCGAATCGCAAACTGCGGTAGGGCAGTTCGCCTAACTTATAATCAAAAAATTCATCGATTGCACCTGTATAGATTAGATATTTATACTTGATTTCGTCCTTCACTTCTGCAAAATCGGTATTCAGCAGCACTTTGATATTGGGATGGTTCAGCATTCGCTCGAAAATCTTGGTATAACCATCTTTGGGAATTCCCTGGTAAGTGTCCTGGAAATAACGGTCGTCGCGACTAAGAAAAACAGGGATACGCGAGGTAACGGTTGGGTCCAGTTCTTCGGGAGTAAGTCCCCACTGCTTGGTAGTATAGTTCAGAAAAACATTGCGATAAACATAATCAGCCAAAAACTGGATTTCGTCGTCGGCATCTTCTTTCAACTTAAGAATTGGTATTTTAATTCCAAAGCCAAATTTGGAGATTAATTTTTCCTCTAATTTTTTGGCAAATTTCAATGGAAAAATCGCATACAGAGAATTGAAATTGAAAGGAACGGGCACCAATTTGCCATCGACAGAGCCAAGCACGGTATGGAAATACTTGTTCCATTCAGTAAATCGCGAAATGTATTCAAATTGTTTTAAATTACTGGTGTGGAAGATATGAGGTCCGTATTTGTGAATCAGGACGCCGTCGTCTTGTCGGAAATCGTAACAATTGCCACCAATATGGAACCTTTTGTCGATAATAATCACTCGGCGGTCCAATTGCGAAGCAATTCTTTCGGCAAGAATGGAACCAGCCAAGCCAGTTCCTACAATTAAAACATCGCATTTCATCGATTTAATATCCGTTTAATATCAGAAAAAGTAATGATTTTTGTAAGAAAAATTAGTGCCATAAATATAAAAACCGAAGCAATCATCAAAAAAATTGTCTGAAAATTTCCCAATTTGATAAACAAAAATGGCAATGTTGCAACAGACGAAATAATCAGTAATTTAAAATATTGAATTAAATACAAATTATGTAGAGTTTTGTAAAAAATTGCAGCAATCACCAATAAAACAGCAAATTCGCCACATAGTGTGGCAATTGCTGCACCACGTTCTTGCATCGAAGGAATTAGGATAAGGTTGATAATAATAGTAACAAACAATCCAGCAATAATTGCAAATACAACCTTTTTTTCTTTCTTCCAGGCAAGCAACGCACAAAACATACTACCGCTGAGATAGGCAAACAAGGTAGCGACCATCACAATCTGGATCGAAGGCATTGCTGGCGAATAGTCCCGACCAAATATCAATACAACTTTATCGGCAAAAACCAATAAAAACAGAGGAATAAAAGTGCCAATGGTAAACATAAACTTAGTAAATTGCTCGTAGGTTCTCACTCTCTCGTCGTTAGTTCTATTCTGGGCAAACTGAGGATAATAGACCGCCTGGATTACTGTGGAAAATAGAGTAGAAACCAAGAAAAGATTGGTTACCGATGCATATAGGCCAGTGTGGTAATTATTAGTCATTAGGCTAAGGAGAATAATTGGCAGGAAATTATAAACACCGATTATCAAAAAGATTATTCCAATTGGAAATGCTTCGGATAGGTAGCGCTTCCAAAGATCGAATTGGAAAGCAAGATTTATGGGTTGAATTCTTTTGTGGTAGTATATTATTAATATTATAGAATTAAATGATAACGAAGCGACAATGATAATGGCAGCCAATCTTAAATCTTCAGGCGTATGAATAAAAAGCAAAATCCCAGCAAAATTCAGAATATTGGTGATAACAGTTCTGAGGGCATAGATATCAATTTTTTCCAATCCTTGGAAAACCCAATTCAACAAAGTGTTGTTTGTAAGTATATTAATTCCGAATATGAGGATAATTACTTTTTCCTCCAAAGGTTTAGGCAGGAAATAGGTAACGATACACAAAAGCACATACCCGCCCAATCCCATTACGAATCGGAGAGTGAATAAATTATCAACAATAGTTTTTAACTGCGATTGTTGGCGGCAACTTCGCGAGTTCCAACTGAATCCAATCCCAAATTGGACAATAACACAAAATAAACAACCAAATACTTAGCCGAACCAAAAATACCAAAGTTTTCGACAAGCAAGACACGGGCAAGATAAATGGAATAAATTACAGTTAAAAATCTACTTGCAACTTCGGCTGTCGACAGACTTATTATGTTTTTTAAAGTTACTTTAATATTCGACATTATCTATTGGCGTAATAATTCCGTTAAAGCAGTTTTCGAGGAAGTTCGCTCATCCCTGTATTTAATGATAATCGGAGTGTAAACCGACAATCCGTGCTGGCTGGCAAATTGGCTCGAGAGCGGTCGTCCACCTGCAACAACAACTGCATTTTCGGGAATTTCCAATGGTTTTTGGTCGGTGGACTGGATAATCACTTCGTTAACTAAATCATATACCTTCATCGACGAAGTGAGAATTACACCCGAACCAAGCACAGCACCTTGCCGCACGATAACACCTTCGTAAATTCCGCAGTTACCACCAATCATCACATTATCTTCGACGATTACCGGAACAGCGTTGGCGGGTTCGAGCACTCCCCCAATTTGCGAAGCTGCACTCAGGTGGATATTCTTACCTAATTGGGCACAACTGCCCACTAAGGCATGGGAATCAATCATTGTGCCGCTATCCACATAAGCTCCAATGTTTATATAGGCAGGTGGCATAATTATTACACCAGGTGCAACATAACTTCCGTTGCGGACAGTAGTTCCGCCCGGCACTATTCTTACTTTATTTTCCAAAGTGAAAGGATGGGTAGGAATGGTATGTTTATCGAAAAAGGGAAATTTGTTGTTTATCGAAAAATCAGCTAAATTTCCAAATTTGAATAGCAACAAAATTGCTTTCTTTACCCATTGGTTGGCAATCCATTCGTTATTTTCATTTTTATATGCAGTACGGATTTCGCCAGAATTCAAACCTGCAATTAAGGTATGTGTAAACGAAACGAAATTATCAAGGTTGCTATTCTCCAAATTAGAAAACTCAGCAAAGTATTCAGTTTGTTCCATTAATTTAGAAAAGTCTGTCATTATCTAATCTCATTAAAAATATCAAAATTATGATAAATTACTCAATTTAGAACAAAATTGATAAAAATTTTTTAATTTTCATATTTACGAAATAGCAATTAATAAAAAATATAGATGGAAAAGATTCGGGTACTTGTAGTAGATGATTCAGTATTTATGCGTAATGCAATCACCAAAATAATATCGACAGACGAAATTGAAGTAATTGGAACTGCCTCGAACGGAGCAGAAGCAATAGAAAAAGTGAAGCAGCTCAATCCCACATTAGCCACAATGGATATAGAAATGCCGGTTATGGATGGATTGACCGCTGTCCAAAGAATAATGGAAGAACATCCAATACCGATAATGATGCTTTCCACACTTACTTCCGAAGGAGCCGATGCAACAATAAAGGCATTAGATTATGGTGCTGTTGATTTTATTACTAAAAAAGCTGCTTTTGCCGAAATGAACAGTTTGAAGGATGAACTGATTTCCAAAATTACGAGTATAGCCCGAAGCAGTAATATGCAAAATCGCATACGCAGAAGGTCGTTACTCAATAAAATGAACCGTGGTGAGATTTCGCAGGAAGAAATGGAAAGAATTGACACACAGGACAGATTGAAACGAAAATCCAGTGTGGTTTCTCAGGAAAACGAGCAACAATCCAAATTAAGAAAACGAACTCCACCCAAAGCAAGCGACATCGAGGTTATTGGCATTGGTATATCGACCGGTGGACCTACTGCTCTTATGCAAGTTATTCCCAAACTAAAAGCGAATATTCCTGTTCCAATTTTAATTGCACAACACATGCCCCAATTTTTTACAAAATCACTTGCCGAAAGGCTCGATTCCGAAAGTAAATTAAGTGTGAAGGAAATTGAAAATAACGAACGGGTTCGGCCAGGTTACGTATATATTGGTCAGGGTGGACATCATTTTAAACTAATGAGGAATGGTTTAGTTCAGATTATAGATAATATCGAAGGAGAACTATATAAACCTTCGGCAAATATCCTATTCGAGTCGATAGGATATTATTCTCAGGGAAAAGCTTTAGGCATAATTATGACTGGAATGGGAGATGATGGAAGAAACGGACTATCGTCTCTGGCAAGGATGGGAGGTTATATAATATCGCAAGATTTCGATTCATGTATAGTATCTGGAATGCCGTCTGCCGCTGTTAATGCAGGGCTAGTCAATGAGATAATTCCACTCGGGAAAATTGCTGATTTTATTAATTCAATATTCTAAAATTTTGTTTCAAGACACTAATATTGAGGTAAATATGAATAATGATAATTTTCAAGAAGGCTTTGCCGAAATGGATGATGAAGAGCAGTTTAATGAAGAATTGTCTCCTTTGCTCGACTTTGGAGATTTATCCGAAGATATTGAAGATGCACTAAGCAAGGGGCAACAAATTTCGCCAAGCGTAAAAATAATAAAGAAAAAGGATATTGAAACCGAAATTCCAAATTATGATGAAAATTCTGCAGAAGAATTTTTAAAGGAAGATTACGAATCGGCAAAGAAAACTGTTTTCGAACCAACATATATTCATAAAAACCAGGATACAGACGAACCCGAAGAACATCAGGAAGTGCTTATACGCAACTTCCGCGATTTTCTCGTATTGCCACGCATTTCGGGTGCTCGGCCTATGAAAGGTTCGAGGAACATAATTAACAAAGAGCAAATCCAAGAAGGAGCCAATGTAGAGATTTCCAATAAACCTCCTTTTGGTGATGTATCCTCGGGCGAAAGCTCTGTGATTGTTAACCGTAATCTCGAAGGAGAAATCGAAAGCCTGGAAGTTTACTGCAAGGATGGCGAAAAAATTGTAATACGATTTGATTTCGGAGACGATTCAATCCCAAATATTGAACAATAATTAACGTAAATTTCTTATTTTTGAAATCTTTATAATTTTTAATATGCAAAACAAATGAAGATTTCTTATAATTGGTTAAAGGAATATATTGATATTTCTCTAACACCGGAAAAAATAGACAGCATTCTCACTGGATTGGGAATTGAAGTAGAAAAAATTGAAGATTATTCCAAAACTTATCAGAATTTTGTTATCGCCAAGGTTTTAAAAAGTGAATTTGTGGAAGGTAGCGACCACCTTCACTATTGCGAGGTAACAGATTCCCGGGAAAATTATAATGTAATATGTGGAGCACCAAATGTAGCTGTTGGGCAAACAGTAGTATTAGGTATGGCTGGTGCTGTTCTCCCTGCAAATGGATTGAAACTTGAAAAAAGAAAGATACGTGGTTTGGTATCGAACGGGATGATTTGTTCCAAATACGAACTTGGGATAGAGGACGATCACAGTGGAATTTGGGTATTGCCCGAGGATGCACCTTTAGGTGAGCAATTTGTTAATTGGTATGGGTTGAATGACATTATCTTCGAGATTTCAGTTACACCTAATCGCGGAGATTGCTTGTCGCATATTGGAATTGCCCGTGAAATTGCTGCATATTGCAAAATTTCAGTAAATTATCCTAAGTTGGATCTAAATGAAAACAGCCAAAATATTAATAATTATGACAGTGTTCAAATAATTGATGCAGACAAAAATCCAAGATACTGTGCCAAAATGGTTCGAGGAATAACCGTAAAAGATTCTCCCGAATGGCTCAAAAAAAGATTAACATCAGTTGGATTACGACCAATAAATAATATAGTAGATGTTACCAATTATGTGTTATATGAATTAAATCAACCTTTGCATGCATTCGATTTTGATAAATTAGCTGATGGCAAAATCATTGTGAAGACCGCCCAAGAAGGAGATAAGTTTACCACATTAGATAGTAAGGAAAGGGAATTGGATAGCCAGATGCTGATGATTTGTGATGGCGAAAAACCAGTTGCCATTGCGGGCGTGATGGGTGGAAAAAATTCGGAGATTACATCAGGAACAAAAAATGTGTTGATTGAATCGGCATATTTTAATCCATCGTCGGTGCGAAGAACATCAAAAAAGTTGGGACTATCGAGCGATTCCGCCTATAGATTTGAACGTGGTGCTGATTGGCAAATGGCTGAGTTTGCGGCAAAACGTGCCGCTCAATTGATAGCAGAATTAGGCGGTGGAGAATTAGTGGCAGGATTAATCGATGAATGCCCTAAGCCAATTACCAATTTAACAGTCAATTTGCGATTCGACCGTGTTCGCAAAGTACTGGGCATAGATCTCTCGAATGAACAAATAATCGACTTATTATCCAGATTGAATTTTGGTGTTGGCAGTATTACGAATAATGATGCTGTTTTTACAGTACCATCTTGGAGAAGTGATATTTCACTCGAAATTGATTTAATTGAAGAAATAGCACGATTGCACGATTATGACAATATCACACCCCAGTTTGTATCCCAAATTGACACTAATGCAGAACCAGTTCCCAATAATCTTGCAATTCCCAAACTTAGAAAGAATATTAAAGACTTTCTAACAAATCGCGGTTTCAACGAAATTCTAACGCAAAATATGATTGAACCAAATGTAGCAAAATTCTTTGCAAGCGAATTTGTGGAAATTGCAAATCCATTAGGCGAAGAATTATCAATCATGCGTCCATCGATGATACCATCGATGCTAAAAACAATTAGAAACAACGAAAGAGTTGGAAACGACATATTGAAATTTTACGAAATTGGAAAAGTTTTTAAAAACACAACAACAGAGAATAGCTTTATCGAAGGAATTACCGAAGAGGAAAACTTGATAATTGCACTTAGTGGATTTAATAATGAAAAGCATTGGGGAATGGCCGAACGTAAAATTGATTTTTATGATATAAAAGGAATGGTTGTAGAATTCTTTGAATATTTCCGCTTTAAAGGAATAAAATTTGCCGAAACCAAAGAAAAAATTCCAGGACTTTCTGCTAATAAATTACAAATTCTACACAAAAACCAGGAAATTGGAGTTTTAGGGGAAATCAACACAGATTTAATGAAATATTACGATATTTCAATGCCTGTCTATTGTTCATTAATTGATTTAACAAAATTATACAATATCGAAAAGACCTCATCCAAGTATTCACCAATATCGCCATACCCGTCAATTTATCGAGATTTAGCTTTTATTGTGGACGAAAAATTGGCTGCAGGAACGATTTTAAACAATATCGTTTCCAATGGCGGTAATCTTTTAAAAAGGTGTCAATTATTCGATTTGTACAAAGGAAAATCAATTGAAGAAGGTAAGAAGAGTGTTGCATATAGCTTAGAATTCTCTTCACCTTCTAAGACGCTTACAGATCAAGAGATTGAACCAATTATCTCGAAAATAATCGAGGCAGTAGAAACCCAATTTTCGGCAATATTAAGAAAAATTTAAAATTAACAATTTAATTAGTAAAAAATTTGTTAATTTAATATTTAGAAATTTTCATAATTCTTTAGAATTATTGTATATCTATGTTCGAAGACGAAAAAAATATTGAAGTTAGCCCGAGATTGCAAAAATCGATTTCCAAAATTTGGGAATTGGTTCGTACATTGCTTAAGCATATCCAAACTTTGATCGAACAGAACAAGGAAATGAACAAGGATAGCCAAGCAATAAGGGATGAGCTAGATTCATTGAGGAGTGAATCGGAAGCAAAATCCCGAACAATATCGGATTTGAGCTCGAAAATTGAACAAGAACAAGAGAAATACGCTGAATATTCGAACCAAAACAAAGTTCTGAACGAAAGAATTAATGAATTGAATTGGCAAATCGACGAGATTAACAAAGTGCTGGTGGCCGATAAAGAAATTATCAGAAAAAGCCAACACTTCGAACTTGAATATAATAAGATGAACTGCCAGTTCTCGCTTATACAGGAAAAGAATAAGTTCCAAGCCCAAAAAATTGAAGAATTATTATCGCAAATTGGGAAATTACAACAACAAAACGATTTGTTCTCGGATTATGAACAGCAAATTGAAGAAAGTCAAACTAAAATAAAGGAATTACATAATAATATAAAAGAGAACGAGATTAGCTTAGCAAACATTAAGGAAAAGAACGATAGGATTGTCGAGTTGAATCTGGAAATTGCAGAATATAAGCAACAAATCGCATTGCTCGAGAGTAATTTGTTACTGAAGGGCAAATTGGAAGAAGAAAACAACCTTTTAAAAACACAGGTAGATAATCTGAACAATCAAATAGATCAAATAAAAAATCAATTTGATGAATTAACTATAAATAACATGAAACTTCAAGAAGAGGTTTTAACTAAAACAAAACATTTAGAGGTATTGATTAAAAAATCCAACGATATTGAAAATATTCGGGAAGATTACTTAAGTCAAATTAATTACCGAGATACTGAGTTATATACTCTCCGTGCCGAGATGGAACAATTAGAGCGGCATGCAAATGCTTTAAATAAAAAAATCGAAACAGTGGATGAGGATTTAATTACTCTTAGGTCCGACAAGTCCACCTTAAAAAATCAAATTGAACAAATGAGAACTTACAATATGGATAATGACAAAGAAATTGAGAACTTAAAAAATAATATAGCAGAATTGCAAAACGAACTTAATAATAAACAAGTGATAATAGCAAAGCTGGAATCGCAGTTAACCACTTCGCAAATGCAACTCGAAGAAAAGGTCCGCGAAATTAAAAGCAAAAACAATGAAATTGATGAGATTAATAAATCATTCGAAAAATTCAAATTATTCAACACCGGTCTTTTTGCAGACAAATTCGACGAAATTGTAATCGAGAACGATAATTATAAAGATGAAATAACAAGATTAAGCCACGAGCATAAAATTATGCTTCAAAAAATCGAAGAAAGTGAAAAAATTCTTAATTTAACTAAAAATGAATTGAATGATTTGAGAAATCGATTCGATGTAGAACAAAGCAAGAGTAAAAACAAGGTCATTTTACTCTCAGATAAAATGCTTGAATTGAAGAAGGTACTTATAGAAAATAAAGTTATTTAGGTAAAGCAAAATAATAAATTAGACGATTAATTCGTCAAATCAAAAAATTTGATAGGAATGCAAGAAGTAATTAGTTTTGAAATAGGTGGTCAAACTTATAAGTTAACAGGGAATAATAAAGAGTTAACAGCTCGGGCTGCGCATTTAGTTAATAATAAATACGAAATTATAAAAAAACAAAGTGTGGCAGCAACAACAAAGGAAAACATATACATGCTTTCGGCATTGAACTTGGCAGAAGAACTCGTGGAAATCGATATTCAACAAGAAAACACTGACGAATTCGTCGAAGACGAGGTAAATAAGATGATTTCTTTTGTTCATAATGAGTTGAACCAACTAATGAAAAAATAAAAATCGTTCTTTTAAATATTTGCTGCATTGTCCTATCTTATTTTTTTGCAAGAACTATAGTTGATTCATATGGGATTTGGCTATTGGTTACCAATAGTAGGCCTCAGTTTTGTTAATCAAAACTTAGATGGAAACTAGCGGTAGTCAGGTCAACTTTACCCGAGCGTGCCAGGTTGGGTTCTTAGGCACCTTAGATAGGATGATGCAGTTTTTTTATATTGAAAAATTAGTTTTTATATTTATAATTTAATTATAAGGATACAATAAATGGAAATGACAATTATTTTTGGTATTATAGGGTTCGTCGTAGCCGCTTTGGTTGGTTACTTCGTAACGATATCAGTTGCAAAAAAGCATGCAGCAAGGATTATTGCAGAAGCCGAAACCAAAGCAAAACACATAATTGCCGATGCAGAAAAACAAGCCGAACATGTTAAAAAAGAAAAACTTTTAGAAGTTAAGGAAGAATGGCATAAGCGTAAGACGGAATTCGACCAGGAAAAAAATGCCAAACTTCAAAAAGTAAATCAAGCTGAGCAACAATTAAAGAAACGCGAAGAAAATTTGGAAAATCGCTTAGATATGATTCTTAAACGCGAAAAGCAATTAGCCGAAGAAGAAGGAAAAATCAAAGTTGCCTACAACGACATACATCAAAAACAAGAAAAATTAAAAGAAATGCACCAAGAGCAAGTCAAGAAATTGCAAGAACTTGTCGGTTTAACACGAGAAGAAGCAAAGAAGATACTTTTCGACTCTTTAATTAACGAAGTAAAAGAACAATCTGCAAACAAAATACGTCAAATTCGTGAAGAAGCAAAACAAAAAGCAGAGCGTGAAGCACAAAGTATCATCATTCAAGCAATTCAAAGAACTGCTACAGACCACAGTATCGAATCCACTGTTTCGGTTGTGAATTTGGATAGCGACGAAATGAAAGGTAGAATCATCGGAAGAGAGGGTCGTAACATCCGCGCTTTCGAATCTGCCACGGGAATCGACTTAATTATCGACGATACCCCCGAAGCAGTTGTAATTTCTGGTTTTGATCCATTCCGACGTGAAGTTGCCAAAAAAGCTCTCGAAAAACTTATGCTAGATGGCAGAATTCACCCAGCACGAATCGAAGAGATTGTCGAAAAAACCCGCAAAGAACTCGAAGAAGAGATTCTGCAAGTAGGCGAAAACGTCCTGCTTGATTTGGGTATAAAAGCAATGCACAAAGAATTAGTTCGCTTAATTGGTAAAATGAAGTACAGAAGCAGTTACGGACAAAACTTGCTAACTCACTCAATCGAAGTTTCGAAAATTGCTGGTATTATGGCCGGCGAGTTAGGCTTGGATATGCAATTGGCAAAACGTTCTGCATTGATGCACGATATAGGTAAATGTGTGGACGAAGCCGAAGGACCCCACGCACTAATCGGGTTCGAAATTGCAAAGAAATTCAAAGAACATCCAGCTGTTTGTAATGCTATTGGATCGCACCACGAAGATATCGAAATGGAAACCCCATTTGCTGTATTGGTTCAGGCTGCAGATAGTATTTCCGGCGCACGCCCCGGTGCAAGACGCGAATCTCTCGAAACATATATCAAGAGATTAGAAAAATTAGAAGAAATTGCAAAAAGTTTTGATGGTGTTGGTAAAACATACGCTATTCAGGCTGGACGTGAAATTAGAGTGATTGTTGAACCAGAAAAAGTGGATGACATTACTGCCGACCAAATGGCTGCCGAAATAGCAACCCGAATCGAAGGAGAAATGGAATATCCTGGCCAAATAAAAGTTACTCTTATTCGTGAAAAAAGAAGTGTAGCAATTGCAAAATAAGGTTTAGTAAATATGGATACTTTTTTTTATATTGTAAAAGTGATTATGGGGAAAGCAATTATCTTGCTTTTCCCAATCTTATTTTTATCAGGGTGCGACGAATCTACCAATCCATTGGATATAAATTTATTCACCCCTTCCGAAGATGTGAAGCTGGGCCAGCAGGTAGATGCGGAAATTACCAATAACACAAAAGAATATCCCATTCTTAATTCACCGACGCATGTGCAATACTTGCAAAATATGATGGACCAGATTATTCAATCACCCGAAATTAAGTATCGTGGTACTTTTGCATATACAATAAAGATAATTAACACCAACACTTTGAATGCATTTGCCACTCCCGGCGGTTATATTTATGTTTACAAAGGTCTATTGAAATTTGTGGATAACGAAGCTACTTTAGCGGGTATATTAGCACACGAGATTGCCCACGCAGAACGACGCCACAGCACTAAGCGAATGACCAAAGCTTATGGATTGAGTTTGCTCACAAGTGTCTTATTGGGTAATGATGCTTCTGCATTGGAGCAACTTAGTGCAAACTTGCTATCTGGTTTGGCATTACTTAAAAACAGCCGAGACGACGAATACGAAGCCGATGAATATTCCTTTAAGTATTTACTTTCCACCCAGTGGTATCCCGGTGCGATAAGTTACTTTTTTGCTAAAATTCAAGAACAGCAAAAAAGCAAAGCATCAGATTTTGAAGAATTATTGTCCACTCATCCCTTGGACCAGAAACGAACAGACCAAATCAACAAATTGCTGAAAGACAAGAATATCCCAGCTGCAACAGAAAATAATCTGTTTACCAGCCGTTATACACAATTTAAGAACTCCTTACCCTAAATGAAAGCAATTGAGAAACTTTTTTGGATTCAGAACAAGAGAAACACACTTCTTTGTGTGGGTTTAGATCCCGATGTTAATAAGTTTCCTCAGCATTATTCACGCGATGTTCAGGGAGTATTTAATTTTTGCAATGATATAATTGAATGTACGAAAAATCTTACTGCAGCATATAAAATTAACTTCGCATTTTTCGAAGTATTTGGCAAAGAAGGTTTTGGAGTAATAGAAAATTTAAAACAATCAATCCCAAATAATATTTTTACTATTGCCGACGCCAAGCGTTCGGATATTGGCAATTCTGCTCAGTTTTATGCAAAAACTATTTTTGAGCATTTCGATTTCGACGCAATTACCATCAATCCCTTGATGGGACGAGATTCCATCGATCCTTTTTTGGATTATACCAACAAGTTCACTTACTCTTTAGGGCTAACTTCCAATCTTGGTGCGGATGATTTTCTTAAACAAATAATGTGGATTCAAAAGCCCATTTTCCTATACATAATCGAGAAATTAGCCGAATGGTATTCAATCGATAATATTGGATTTGTTGTAGGAGCAACACAGTCTGATTACTTCGAAACAATTCGCAAGGCAATACCCAACCACAATTTATTAATTCCTGGAGTTGGCGCCCAAGGCGGAGATTTGAACAAACTCAAAGAAATTGGATTAACTCCCTCATTGATAAATGTTTCGCGGGATATTTTATACCCAGCTCCTGCACAAGATTATAAGTTGGAAGTAATTAAGAAGACTAGCTACTATAAACATCTACTTGCAATTGAAGAAACGACTATCAAATAACAGTTTCATCCCACAAAAAACAAAAAAACGAGTATTAGTCAAAACCAAACCACTCGACTTCGGTTTTAATATTTTAGATGGCAGAATAATAGCTATAATTTCCAAAACTGTGTTTGTTGAGTGTGCGGATGGGGTGATGTTCGAAGCAATTGTGAAAGGAGTAATTGTAACTTCCAATCAATCGAGTTCCTTAATTGCAGTTGGTGATTACGTCAAAATTGAACCAAAGGAGGGACACATTGGCGATTCTGGTTTGCCCTTGTGCACAATTCTCGAAATTTTGGAACGGACAACAATCCTCAGCCGCAAATCCAGTGGATATGAACCTTTCGAGCAAATTATTGCCAGCAACATCACCGATGTTGTTGTTTTGGTAGCCGCCGCAAATCCCCAATATAACTTAAAATTAATCGATAGAATAATAATTTCGGGGCAACTTAATGGTCTATCCCCCGCGATAATCGTTAATAAGATCGATTTAATCAATCCAAAAGAAATTGAATCCGATTTTGAAGTATATAAGAATTTGGGATATAATATATTCTTTGTTAGTGTCGAGAAACAAATTGGTATTAATGAATTTATCGATTTTTTGACGGGCAAGGAAGTTGCTTTAATCGGACAATCCGGAGTTGGCAAATCGTCGTTAATCAACCTGCTATTCGGCGAAGAACTGCAAAAAACCAAAGAAATAAGCCAGTACTCAACCAAGGGTCGCCATACCACAAGTTTCGTAAAAATGTTCGATTATAAGAAACAATTCAAAATTGTGGATTCCCCCGGAATACGCGAATACGGAATTTGGGGATTGGAAAAGCAAGATTTAACCTTTTATTTCAAAGACTTCTACCCATATGCAGAGCAATGCAAATATTCATTGTGCTCCCATCTACATGAACCAGGATGCAGGGTTGTGGAAGCAGTCGAGCAGGGGTTGATCAACCCAATTCGCTACGAAAGTTATTGCAATATCTACGATTCCTTAGAATAGATTGCATAAAATAAGAACAAATATAATATTTTCATTTTAATAGAATTTTTGTAATTTTGTAATGTTATTTACTGAGAATTCGTAGGTATGTAACATAAATGTTATTACGCAAAAATGCTTAATTTTAGTAGATTAACGAAATATCTGAAAAACATTCGTATAACCAACAAAAAAAGTTGGATAAGCGAATAAAAAAAACATTAAAATAAGCAATTGCGTGTATAAACGAGTTGGCATTCATTGTAAAAAGGACACAGAATCGTAAATGGTATTTCAATTTTTG
>CAYOPF010000044.1:0-19783 GCA_964405755.1 uncultured Chloroherpeton sp. | reverse complement strand
AAGCTTAGATGGAAAAGTAGATAAATCAGTTGAATTCAAGAAGAGTAGTGTTTCACCAAAAACTTTTGGTTATTTTTCGCTTTCCAACCCAGATACAAAGTTTAGCTTTGAACCTGATAACTGGTCATTAGCTTTTGGTAAATACGTAGCTCAAGTTATTGATAATAATGGTAACAAGCAACCCTATCCTGTAAATGGTGTTCGTCATAATGCAGGATTTCGTTCAGTTAGAGTCGATACTGATGAGCCTGCTAAAGAAAAGGCTCCTACTGAATTATCGGCTTATTCACCAAAAATTACCGCAATCGGCCACGAATGGAAAAGATTGGATGCTAATATGCAATGGGTAATACCAAACGACCGTGTGTATTTCGTGTTTACAACTGATGAAGAAGTCTATAGGCTTGTTTTCAAGGCTTTTACAGGCAGTAGTACTGGCGAAATAACTTTCGAAAAAACAAAAGAAAACGTTGTTGTGGTATCAGTTGACGAGACAAGCAATGTTACTCTTGCATTAGCTCCAAACGTTCTGAACAGTGGTCAGCCAATAAATCTTGTATATAGTGCAGATAAAAGTATTACAGGAAACATTGATATTATTGATGTATTGGGTAACAAGTTTTATTCAACTACAACCGATTTTAATTCGACAAACTACTTGAGTTTAAATCCAATTTTACCAAAAGGAATGTACTTTGTAAAAGTTACTATCAATGGCACTCCACAAGTGCTAAAATTGATTGTTCAATAAATTATCCAAAATATGATAAAAAAAATATTTTTCTTTATGTTTGGTTTGCCGGTAATACTTTTTGCCGAGCAAACCATAACAATATTAGATAATTCCAATGACAAGCCATTGAACCTGGCAACGGTTCATTTTACTTCTTTGGAAACAAAGAAAGTTATAGTAAATAAAACTAATAAACAAGGACGTGTTATCATTCCATTCGAAGGGAAAATTGCTTTGTTTGTTCGATTTGTGGGATACGATCAAATTGTGGATACGATTGTTGGCAACAGAAGCTTTACCTACAAAATGAACCCAACTTCGATAATGCTTCAAGAGATTGTTACTACTGGTCAGCTTTCTCCTCAATCTATCCAGAATTCTGTTTTTCCTGTTCAGATAATAAACGAAGAGCGAATTGTAACCCAAGCAGCTACTAACCTTCGTGAACTGCTGATGACCCAATTGAATATGCGTATTTCACAAGACAATATACTTGGTTCCGCCATTTCTATTAATGGAATATCGGGCAATAATGTGAAAATTATGGTAGATGGCGTGCCGATTGTTGGACGATTGCAAGGCAATATCGATTTATCACAGATTAATATGAAAAATATTAAAAAAGTGGAAATCATCGAAGGTCCAATGTCCACAATATACGGAACTGATGCTTTGGGAGGCGTAATTAATCTTATTACAGAAGATCCAGACAAATGCCGTCGGTTAGAAATAGAAGGAGGTGGTTATTACGAAAGTATTTATATGGCTAATTTCGATTTGGGAGCAAGATTCAATGTTTTGGATAAACACAATTTTATTGTGTCGGGTGCTCGTAACTTTTTCGGTGGTTTTTCTGTTATCGATACTTCACGTCATAAAGAATGGAAACCAAAAATTCAATACCAAGCAGATTTAAAATATGGTACAGAAATTGGAAATTTCAAAATTCGTTATCAAACCCGATACTTTAATGAATATATTTTAAACCGAGGACCAAGATTACCATTTTATTACGAGAATGCTTTGGACGATGAATACAGAACCAACAGACTATCCAATTCAATCTTTCTTAATGGCAAAATAGGAAACTATCAATATCTTGATTTTATGACTGATTATTCGTACTATCAAAGAAGAAAGAATACTTATTATATGGACTTGACAAACTTGAACAGGATTATGACCACAAACTCCGAAGACCAGGACACGAATTTGTTCGACAATTGGATAATTCGAAAAAATTATAGTTGGGACAACCCTTACAACTTAATATCCCTACAAGTAGGAACTGAAATTAATTACGAGACGGCAGAGGGTAGAAGGATTGAGAATGAATTTCAAGATGTGGGAGATTACGCAGCATTTTTAAGCCTAAACTACCGTCCATTCGAAGAGTTGCAAATTCAACCAGGAATTCGCTTTATCTACAACACTGATTATGAAGCTCCTGTTGTTCCATCAGTCAATCTTAAATTTGATATACTGAACGATTTAGCCTTTCGTGCGGCCTATGCAAAAGGATACCGAGCACCATCATTAAGAGAATTATATTATTTCTTCGTTGATGTTAATCATAATATTTGGGGTAATAAAAACCTAAAAGCTGAAACAAGTGATTCGTGGAATGCCTCGATTGATTATAAAATTATTTTCGATCAATCATTAATGAATTTAACTACAAGATTTTTCTATAATGATATTTCAAATCTAGTGGATTTTGCACTTGTTAATAATGAAAGTAGTCTTTATTCTTATATAAATATTGGAAAGAACAAATCAATTGGCGGGGAGTTATCCTCTAACTATTATTCACCCGACCTTTCTGTTAATGTTGGATTTTCCTACATTGGAAGGTACAATAATCTAACTGAATCGAGCGATACACCAGAATTTACTTATTCTCCAGAATTGCAAGCAAATGTAACATACCGTTTGCCATTCGCCGAATTTGTTCAGGTTTCGGCATACTTTAAGCATACTGGTAAAATGCCCCGTTATGGTGTAATTATAGATGATACAAACAAAGAGTCCATAGTTCTCTATGAAACACAAAGTTACGATATGCTGGATTTAACATCAACTTTTAGTTTTTATGGAAATGATTTGATAATTCAGTTTGGTGTAAAAAATTTGTTCGATATCAAGAAGATCGAACAAAGCCGCAATGTGGTTCAAGGAGCTCATATTTCAGGTGCAACTGTTTTACCAATTGGATGGGGACGAACCTGGTTCATTTCCACAAAGTTTAATTTAAACAGATTGATAGGATATTAATATGAAAAAATATAGACTATACTTAATCCTGGGTCTTTTGACAATGATATTTAATGCTTGCATGCCCGAGGAGTCGCCCATTACTCCACATCAAAGTGGCGATGTGGAATCTGCTACTGCCGAAATGGGTAATTTATATGGGAACCAGGTGTTTTTTAGCTTTAAATTCGATAGTGTTGTATCTGTAAATAAAATCACAGATTGGGATATCGAATTTAGTTGCATTCCCGATACTTTTGTAGTGCGATTGAATAGCGCCAAATTTATGACCGCACATAACACAACTAAGCTTAATTTTGATAAAGTCGGTATAAATGATACAAACAACTTAGACGTATCCCAATGGATGTACGACAATCCTGCTGGTAGATTAGATACTACCGCTATTGGCAAATGGTGGGAATTGATCAAAGACGGTGAAATAATATCCAAAAGCGAAGTTTATATTATAAATCGTGGTGTGAATGAAAGAGCAAAACCGCAGGGATACAAAAAATTCCAAATCCTAGGTTTTGAGAATAATTCGTACTTTGTTAAAATTGCAAATTTAGATGGGACCGATGTTCAGGAAATTGAAATTCCTCGTAATCCATTGAAAAATTTTGTTCAAATCACTTTCAACTCACCAGCAAAAATTGTAAATATCGAACCAAACTCTATCGACTGGGATATTTGCTTTACAAAATATGCCGAACTGCTTTACACAAACGAAGGAGTTCCAACTTGGTATAGCGTTACTGGTCCGGTACTAAATCCTAAAACTGTTGCTGTTGCAGTCGATACATCAAAAACATTTGATCAAATCACTTTCCAGGACGTACAGAGTTATGTATTTTCGTCCAACATAAATGCAATTGGCCACACCTGGAAATGGTTCGATTTGGGTAAAGGAGCATATATTATTAACCCGAACATTAATTATATACTTCGTACACAGGTTGGTTACATTAAGATGCATTTTATCGGATTCTATAATCAAACAGGCGAAAAAGGTTATCCAAAGTTCGAGTACCAGAGGTTATAAATTATAAATGAGTATATTTGATAGTCCATTTTTTAAGGAATTTATAGGAAGATTTATAGTAAATTTCATTATGTTCTCCATATTTATAACGATATGGAGATTGATTTTTAAATATAGTGCTGGATCTAGTAGCTTCCTTTCTACTTTCTTTTGGTCGTTTATAATTTCACTGATATATACTTTTATTTCCCGAAAAAAAACAAGAAAAGAATAGACGAATACTAGATAAATCGCTTTCAAAAAAACTTATATCCTCCCGTGAATGTAATAATCCAGTTTTTTACTGTATAATCTCTACGAGATAACAAGCGTCTATCTTACATTAGAGTTACCATAATTAAATCACTCCGTGATTTATTATTAATATTTTATCGCATAGCGATTGCATTATGGTAACTTTCTAGATGTCTCACAACTCAGAATCACCATCCGTAGGGGCACATTGCTATATGCCCTTACAACTCAGACAAAAATGTCTGAGTTGCTTAAATGAAAAAAAATCAAACGCATAGCGATTGTATTATGGTAATAAAACTCCGGCAGGTTCTACATTGTTATTCTGAGCCACAAGGCGAAGAATCTTCTTTGCAAACACACATCCGATGACTTGGAGTCATCGGATGTGTTGGTGTGTAATTTTATTGCTTTGTAGCTCTTGTATGAAAAACGAAAAGCTTTTAACAAAAAGCAAATATTACTTTGGTTCCCAATAGCAACGTTTGGGTGAAACTATCAACTCGTCGATTTTTAGTTTTTTCATTGCTTTTTCGACTTCTTTTTTGTCAATTCCTGTTAATTTTTCGATTTCGCCATTGCTAACTGGTTTGCCAGCTTTTTTCATTGCTTCCAAAATTACTTGTGTATTATCCATATTCTACCTCTTCTTTATTTTAATCCCATTTAGGTTCGCGATTTGGAGTCCAAGGTGCACCTTTGGAATCTAGTTCTTGTTCAATTGGTTTAATTTCCTTTTCGTTCAATTCTTTCAAGTCTTTGAGTAATTGTTTTAGCTGTTTGCTAATTATGTTATAGTTCATTTTTGCTGTTTCGGTTGGAGCAGAGTCGATTTCCCAAACAACCCAAGTAATATATCCCAATCGGTCGTTAATCGATGGAGTTTGGTTTTCATTGCGCTTTTCGATAGTTTTATTGCCAGTTAGAACAATTTCCAAATCGGCTAATTTGTACTCAATTTTTCTGATTTTTTCAAGTAATTTATTGTCGATTAAATTAGAATTCAATATAGTTGCTTTCAAAACTTTGACGTTTTCTTGAACTTTGCCAAAGTAATCATTAGTAGCGGAAACTGCATTCTGCAATTTAGCAACCTGATTCTGGAATGTAATTAAATCCTGTCGTTTGGCAGGGAGGGTAAAATTGTTCAAGTGCTTAATTTCAAATTCAATTGGTTCGGTAATTTTGGTGATAACACCATCTACATTTTTGCTCATAGCAACTTTATATTTGCCGGGAAGAACCAAATAACCTGAATAATTGTTCGGATCTTGATTCTGACTCACGGTTGTTGTTCCTGCAGTTCGCAAATTCCATGTTAATCTGTTAATTCCTGGGGATGCCGCCGATTTGAGAGTTCTAATTAAATTATCATTCGAGTCATAAATATCAAACAATAAATATGCAGATTCTTCTAATTCTTCGGCTCTTAATTGTTCCAAAGTAGGATATGCTGGAACTTCTTTTCGTTCGTCTGCTTCTTTTTCTAATTTTTTTCTCTCGGATTTCTTTGTTTTGTAACCATCTTTAAGGTAATAAGTAAAAGTAGCGCCAAATGAGGGATTGTCTGCTCGATAGAACGACGCACCATAATCGCCTTTTGCACGGGAATCGTCCTTAATGAACATTTTTGCGTCTTTTATAGGAAAAATATTTGCTTCTTTTTCCAGATTTTCCTTTTTTAATTCTCGCAAGAAGGCATAGTTATCTAAGATATAAATACTGCGTCCAAATGTGCCAATAATCAAGTCGCACTCACGTTTTTGTATATCAAGATCGCGGACATTTATAATAGGGAATCCACCAGTGAGTTGGATCCATTTGTTGCCACCATCGTTAGTTAAAAACAAACCAAATTCTGTTCCAACAAACAACAAATTTGGATCGACGAAATCTTCTGCAATAGTATATACAGTGCCTCTCTCGGGCAAGTTTCTTGCTATCGATGTCCAAGTTTTTCCTTTATCAGTCGATTTGAAAATGTATGGTTTAAAATCTCCAGTTTTGTGGTGATCGAATGAAATATAGATTATATTTTCGTTGAATTGGGATGGGAAAATATCCGAGATATAGATTAACTCGGGCAAACCTGCAATTTTTTCGTATTTTGTCCAGTTTTTACCATCATCTTCGGTAATCTGCAACAAACCATCATCAGTACCTACAAAAATCATCCCTTTTTTCTTCTGTGATTCGGCAAATGAAACAATATTGCCATAAAGCGAAGTTGAAGCATTCTTGGCAACAGCATCTACATTCCATACTTTGCCCATTACTTGAAGCTTATTTCTATCCACTTGGCGAGTTAAATCGGGACTAATTCGTGACCAACTATCGCCTCGGTCTGTAGATTTATACACGTAATTATTTGCGGCATAGAGTGTTTTGTGGTCGTGAGGACTAATAAAATAAGGAGTGTCCCAATTCCAGCGGTGCATTTCGTTTTCGTCGGGTTGTGGCTGAATAAATTTTAACTCTCCGCTTCGTCGATCGTATCGAGCTAAACCACCATATTGAAATTCAGCATAAACGATGTTTGGATCGGTTGGGTCGATTTGTGGCTCATATCCGTCGCCACCGATAATCATAAACCAGTCATCATTCAAAATACCACCCGAGTTATTAGTTTGCGAAGGTCCGCCCCAAGAGTTATTGTCCTGTGTTCCACCATAAACATAGTAGAAAGGTTCTGAATTATCAGCTTGAATACGGTAAAACTGACCAACAGGCATATTTCCAAACCATCGCCAATTAGCACCTGCATCGAATGTTTCGTAAATACCACCATCGCCACCGATAAGCCAATGGTCTGGCATATCTTTATCTAACCAAAAAGCATGATCGTCCACATGGCGGTCTTTAAGACCCATTCGTGTATATGACTTACCTCCATCATTTGAAATTATTGTGTAGGTATCAGGTACATAAAATTTATCGGAATTGAATGGATCGCAGAAGATTTCCTGATAATACTGAGGTGAAGCGGACTTCCAACTATTGCGCTTTTCCCAGCTTGCACCTCGATCGGTAGAGCGATAAATGCCACTTTGGTCATCTTGTGCTTCTACTAAAGCATATACGTAATCAGGATTTGCAGGAGATATATCAATTCCTATCCTACCAATATCACCACCTGGTAATCCATTAGTTAATTTTGTCCATGTTTTGCCACCATCAGTAGTTTTGTGCAATCCTCCTTCTGGTCCGCCATTAATCAGAGTCCACACTGTTCGTGCTCTCTGATATGCAGTAGCATAAACCACGTTATAGTCTCTTGGGTCGAATGCAATATCGGATACGCCAGTTAAGTCGCTAATTTTAAGTATTTGTTCCCATGTTGCACCGCCATCGGTTGTTTTGTATAATCCACGATCTCCACCTGGTGCCCAAAGTGGACCTTGGGCGGCAACATAAACAACATTAGAATTACTTGGGTCTATTATTATTTTGCCGATATGTTCTGAATTTTTAAGTCCAACATTTTTCCAAGACTTGCCACCATCGAGTGATTTATAAACACCATCACCATAAGCTACACTTCGCTGTGAATTATTCTCGCCAGATCCAACCCAAATTACATTGGGATTATTTGGGTCGATTGTAACACAGCCGATTGAAAACGAACCTTGTCTATCGAATATAGGTTGAAATGTTATTCCAGAATTTGTGGTTTTCCAAACTCCACCCGAGGCAACAGTAACATACCATATTGCATTATTCTTGGGATGGACAGCAATATCGGAAATGCGTCCAGATATTGCAGCCGGTCCGATCAGTCTCAATTTGATTCCACCAAGCGTTCCACTGGTGAGTAATTCTTTTTCTTTCTTTGGCTCGTCTTTCTTCCCTTTTTGAGCAAATAATGGAAAAGTGATTAAAGAAGCACAAAGAACAAGTATTAGCAGATTTTTAAATTTCATTTAATATCCCTTTTATTGATAAAATTCTATTTTCACTTTTTCAACACATCTATTGGATTTGTGGCAACAATTAAAATCGAAAAGTTTCAAAATCCAAAACGATAAAATTAAAGAAAAAAGTGATAAGAAAATTATCTTAGCGATATTTTTTTTGAATAATATAAATAATCCAAGGGAAATTAATAAACCTGCACTTAAGTAAATCAAAGGAATTGATGCCCATACAGCCATTCCTAATTTCCATGCAATAAGGCATATTCCAAAACTTATTAGAATTATACCCCAAAACAATGTTCTGTTGGTCATATTTCCTCCGACTTTTTATTTGAAAACAATAAGAATATACCAATTCCTACAAATATTAATGCTAGAACATAGGAAAAATCGAAATGATGGACTAACTCTCCGAGCATTATAATCAAACCGATTGCTATCAATAAATATCCAAAAAAATTACTTTAGTTTTTTTGGCATTTCGCTTGTTTCTTCCTCAATATCTTGCATTTGGGAAACTTCGGAATAATCTCCAACGGGATTGATGGGAGAATATCTTAATGGTTCCTGAGGTGTTGCAATCCAGAAAATGATGTAGGCTATAAGTCCTAATCCACCCGAAAATAATGCAACGACAAAAATAATGCGTATAAATACTGGATCTACATTGAAATATTTGCTAAGTCCACCACAAACTCCTGCGAATACTTTTTGACTGCGAGAACGAAATAATTTTTGCATAAATCACCTTTTTTCTTAATTTTACGTTTTTTAAAACTAATTTGTTCCAAACAAAAATAAGAAATATGAAAAAAGTAATTATAATAATTGTCTGCACTATCGTTTTTGCAATGAATTCTCGATCCCAAAATCTTTTTAAATACGAACACAATCAGGTAACCAACAATACATATAGCTTGGATTTAAACCTATTGGAAGACAGAATTTTAAAATTGAACCATTACGTTGTTTTGTGGGATATGGGCGAACCAAAAGATACACTGGGAGTGCTATATAAGTATATTGAACTTGGTTGCTCTGCAAACATAGAATTGCTGAAAAATTCTTTAAATACAGGTTTAAACTTCGGATTTGGGAATGGGAACTATCACTCTGGTGGAGGTGATTTTCTATTATTCGAAAGTATTTCTTTTGGAGCAGATTTTGATTATAAATTAGCTACAAAAATGAATTTGCAACTTAAAGGTAATGCTACTATTCACATTCTTAATGGTGAAGGGATGAGGTCATTGATTGACAGATATTTGTGGAATTTGTCCGTCTATTATAGTTTGACCAATAAGATCGATTTGGGCTTGATGTACGAACAATATGTACTAACTCAAGAGGGATATTACGGAAAAAATACTTTTTCGAAATACTTATGGCTAGCACCGATTTTTTCTGTGAAATTACTTGAAAACAAAATAAGAATTCAAAGTTCTTTGGGCATTGATTTGATTGATTACATTGATACATGGGTGAAGGAATCAGATAAAGAAGTGAGAGAGTTCTATAAATTAGAACTCGAATATTCATTATAGTATTGTTTATCCATAATTTCTTCGTAATTTTGTAGTTCATAACATCGCAGAGAGGAGCAAATGGTAGCTCGTCGGGCTCATAACCCGAAGGTTGCAGGTTCGAGTCCTGCCTCTGCTACAAAGAAAAAACGCAAGAACTTTATTCCTGCGTTTTTTTTATTTTTAGTTACGATATTTGCTTTCTTATGTCTGATATGATTGTTTCAAGGATAGATATCCAACAGAACCAAATCCTAAAAAGAACATTAGTTGGAATGGTATGGCGGCAATCTCCAAGTAATACACAGAAATTGCTAAACCAACAACAAAATAAGCTGCTAAAAGTAATTCGAAATATACAGTTGGATTGATTTTTCTGTGTTTTGACTTTCGAAGTGCATCAGTAGCAGTCTTACCGATAATTCCTGCTTTTGGTGTACGTACAAATCCAGATTTTTTGCCAATCAGAGCTTCCAGCACTGCTTTCGTGTTATTAACTGCAAATCCCATACTTCCTGCTAAGAAGAGTGGGAAAAGTAATATACGTTTTGTCCAATCTAGATGAATTGTCTTTTGGGCAAATGTATAAAACAGAAATGTTGAAACGGATGCTAAAACAAAAATTGACATTAAAGAGTAATAAAAATCATAGGCTTCTGTTATATTCTTTAATAAAACAATTGGTACATTCAAAATAGCAACAATAACAATAAAAGGAAAAACTATATTGCTTGTTAAGTGTACGATGCTTTCGAATTTGTGTTTTGCAGAGAAATTGGATTTAAGAACTTGAGGTAAAAGTTTTTTAGCAGTTTCTACTGCACCTTTTGTCCATCGGAATTGTTGTGTTTTCAATGCATTAATGTCTGCGGGCAATTCGGCAGGCGAAGTAACATCATTGAGGTAAACAAATTTCCAGCCTTTTAGTTGGGCTCGATAGCTAAGGTCAAGATCTTCGGTTAATGTATCGGAATGCCAGTTGCCTGCATCGATAATGCACTCTTTGCGCCAAATACCAGCAGTGCCATTAAAATTGATGAAGAAACCGGATTGAAACCGAACTTGTTGTTCTATGGCAAAGTGTCCGTCTAAAGCTAGTGCCTGAGCTTTAGTAAGAATTGAAAATTCTTCGTTAAGATGTTCCCAACGGGTTTGAACCATTCCAATATTTGGATTTGCAAAATGTGGAACTGTGTTCATCAGAAAATCTGAGTCGGGTAAGAAATCTGCATCGAAAATCGCAACAAATTCACCTTCAGCTACCTCTAATCCTTCTTTCAAAGCACCAGCTTTGAAGCCTTGTCGGTTAGTTCTGTGGATATACTTGATGTTGAAACCTTCAGATTGATAGTAAGCAACAATCGGTTTCAGAATTTGTTGAGTTTCGTCGGTAGAGTCGTCGAGTACTTGTATTTCTAATTTGTCCTTAGGATAGTTCATTTTACATATTGTGTGGACAATTCTTTCGGATACATAAAGTTCATTAAACAAAGGAACTTGAACAGTAACCGCAGGGAATTCGTCCGGCATAGGTGGCTGAACAATTTTCTTGTTTTTATATTTTCTGTAGTAATACAGTAAAAACAAGCCATGCATACCAAATGCAAAAAGCACTGATAATGACAAGAAATAGAAAATTAGTATAAATGTTTCCATAAGCGGATATTTTATCCCCTTTTATTCATAATAATTACCATCCAGAAATGACAGAAAGAAGTATGTCTTCTGAGTTATTTTTAAGAGATGTTCGAATTGCTTCGTTACGTCCAACGAACCCATCAGTAACAGAGTAGAAATTGTAATTCGTAAAATCTTTTTCCCAAATCATTTTTTTCTTAATGTTATCGAAAAACTCCACTTTACAAGTAACTTGCACCTTTCTTTCCTTTTCTAATTCTCCTGGGTTAACCTGTGATATCGATTCCTGAATTCCTGTAATCAGAATCGTTAATCTTGCATCAGCATTATTGTCTTCCAGCTTCAAGGAACCATCACTTTTGAATTTTTGCAATAACTCATCATACAGAAAAGTTTGAAATTCGGGAACTCCAGAATTGCTTTGGTCGATGACTGGTTCTATTTGTATTGTTTTCAGATGATCGGGTAAACTTCCACCTACAAATGAATAACATCCCATTAAAATTAGAAATATCAAAGAACGAAGCAGTATATTATTACTTATAACCTTGGCGATTTTTCGCATTTTAATTTTTATAATTTTCAAAATTAACAACTAAATTCAAAATAACAATATCGCTACTTAATATTTGTAAATATAAGCAAATAAAAGAAATATGCTTGTTATTCAAACCATAGTATCTTATTTGTCGAATTATGTAAACCTGAGGAGACTTTAACGAATATTACTTGTTTTACAATTGTTGGTAATTGTAAACTTATTGAAGATGTCTTGTTTGATATTCCAAAACCCTGAATATGTTCAATTGAATTTCCAAAAATATCAAAAATTTGTATTTGATAATCCCTCCCAAAAATATCAGGAATTATCAAATCAATAGAATTTAGTTTGTAATTGGGAATTGCAATTATATTTTGTGGTGTATGCTCGTCAATTGAATTGGATTTAAGTACATTGAGTATATCACTGGTCAATCCATCACGGTTTTCGTTGAACCCAATAAGCAATGTAAGTTCTCGAGTTGCTCCAGCTGGGATTGGATCGGAAAAACGAACACCAGTAAATACGCTTCGGTCGTCTACTTTATCGACTTGTATCGAAGTACCACTATTGAGTATTTGTAATTGGATTTCTTTTGCAAACGAGCGGGTAAAGTCGTAATTTGCTCCAACTACTTGCGGTTGCGAGGCAAATTGACTAAAAGCCACACAACCAACAAAGAAATCAATTCCAGGTTTGTAAATTATTTCGGCACCAAGTCCTCCGAACTTTTGTCGTATTTCGTTATTATTTATCTCTGAATATAATTCTGCATAATTAGAATCGGATTTATCCATTATATCCCAATCATAATAGTTACCTATCGAAAGTAAATTAAGATTTTTTCCTGAAGTATTCTTAAGTTTTATGTCAATTTGTGCAATATTGGGCAGTGGAAAACTAACATTTTGGGAAATTTCCAATCCAATTTTATTAATCATATTGGCATAGTCATCGTTGATAATTGATTCATTTTTATTTGGATTGATAAATCGTTTAACTGATTTATAACTATCGAAATAAAAGGATAATAGTTTATCGTTGGTCTCGGAAATTAATAATCCAGATTGTCCATATAACTGATTACCTCTGCCTTTAGCTGTAAATCCCCATCCTTCTTTAACAGTGCCCAATTCAACAAAACCAAATTTACCATCGTCGCTCATCGAGAAAATAATTTTATCACTTTCGAATGTAGCAAAGGTTTTAGTTGGAATAAATTCGAATTTGAACATGTCTTTATAACCATTTTCGGTTTCGATATCCACACGGAAAATAACTTTCGAAGTGTTTTCCTTGTTGATGTAAAATACAAAATCGCCGATAGATGCTTCTTCGTTACTTTTTATAACAGGAATTAGAACTTGATTGTTAATAATATTAATTGATTTTACTGGATCGTAAGCTACAGATAGAGTGAACTTAAACGATTTACCTTCGCCCAAGAAATTCTTGATCGAAATATTAAGTTTTACAGTATCACTTGACGAAAATCTATCCTGAATCTCATTTTTCGTATTTTTATATATAAATTTTATTGGTTTAATTGCGGGAATGGAGAATGGATTGGTTGCAACAACTTTTTGCAAATTGATTCGCAATGGGATTAATTGTTTATCCAGATTGCCGAAATTTTTATCAATAATATCGTCGCCACACTGACGCACGAACTCCAATGCCTGAATTGCATTTAATTGCGGATATTTGGAGCGAGCTAAAGCAATTGCTCCCGAGACAATAGGGGTTGCAAAGGACGTTCCACCACCAACATAACCGTATGAACCATTGTTTTTAGTTGAATAATTACCTTCGCCATTTGCAACAATTCGTACTTGTGGGCCAAGATTGCTTGTTTTGGTTGTTATTTCGTCGTATTCGTCCACTTCGCCAACGCCAAGCACACCATAGTAACCAGCCGGATAAAATGTATCGTAACGAGTTCCGCCATTCGTTCCGATATTGCCACCAGCGGCAACTATTGCCACATCATTGGCAACAGCAAAATCTATTACACTTTGCTCATATTCCGAAAATGCACGGGGACCGCCCCAACTTAAATTCAAGACTTTAAATCCGTGCACCGCTGCAAAGATTATTGATTCATTACCAAATTCGATTGCGTCGGCACTTTTGCCAGAAGCTTTGATTGGAAACAGACGGCATTTGCCGCCAACACCTGCTATTCCCTTTTTATTATCGAACAATGCCGAGCTAATGCCTGCAACCATTGTCCCGTGGTCGATAGCAGAACCGTAAGTTCCTCCCCAGCCCTGGGATTCTATTCCACCTGCAAAGTTAAACCCACGAAAATCATCTATATAGCCGTTTTTGTCATCATCTATACCATTATTGGGAATTTCACCTTCGTTGGTGAATATGTTGCCGAACAAGTCTTCGTGGTCTTGTTTCACCCCATTATCGCTAACTGCTACCACAACATTTGCATCACCTTTCCAAATATCCCATGCTTCGGGAGCTTTGATTTGCAATAAAGTAGCTTGATTGTTGAAAAACGCATCACTGGGAGTATATCCTAAAACTTTGTAAAAATAAAGAGGTTCAGCAAATTCAACAAAATCGAAATTAGACTGAACTTGTTTGCAAAGTTTATAAACGTCTATATTTTTATTGGAGGTTAATGTAAAAGTTCTAAGTAATGGTTCTTCTGATTTTTGTATTAGATTTATATCAATACTTCTTTTTTGAATCTCATTTTTCCTTTTAGGATTTTGAGTGGAAAGGTCTCGGGATAGAACCTGAACAGCTTTTAATTCATATCTGTCTTCAATAGATTTTATTAGGTCTGTTTTATTATCAAAATTACTTTTAATTCGAACAACGATTCTATTGTCTGCATAATTATTTGAGAACAGGCATGAGAAACTTAATAAAAAAACAAATAATATAGTCAAAAAATTTTTCATAATACCTCCAATAGAAAGTACTAACGAAAAAAAGGTTATATTAGTAGATTCTATTCAAGAATTTTGCTGTTTCGTACAATTTTGAGAGTAGTATTGAACATCATTTTTATATTCTCCTTAATTGGATCTCCATGACCGGGATAAATAATTTTTAAGTCTAAGGCGGAAAGTCTTTGTATTGTATTGTAAAAGTCATGTGTATAGGATCCGCCTTCTGAATAAATTGCAAGCATAGTGTCCCCGGAAAAAAGTGCCCCATGTTTTGGTACATAGATTGAGATAGAATCATTGGAATGTCCCGGTGTGAATAGTATTTGTCCATAAGCATCGCCAATTAGCAATTCCATACCATCATAAATGTTGCCATTACCCATTAAAGTTGAGGTATGTGCATAAACTTGGGGCTTGTATCGTGGAACTATCTCTTTTAGTCCAGCTGAATGATCGAAGTGGTCGTGGGTGATAATCACCTGATCTAATTTCCTCTTGCCAACCCCACTGTTGATGGATTCCAATTCGGGTATGATGTAGCCACTTGGTCCTACGTCGATTAATGTATTCATATCGGGAATAGTGTTCCAGTCACCCAATATATAATATACATTGCAAGAATACTCAGTAGGAGATTTAGCTAATCGAAATACTCTCATTTTCTTTATATTTTTTGAAAAATGTTAGCGTCGGATAGGACTTTATTGAATTTGGACAACAATTCAGAAGGTATTGATTGTGTTTGCTCCATTGTAAGATAGCCACCATGTTTCAATACATTATGGTACATTTCGAACACTTTCATCTGTTGTTCGTGACTAAAATGCAACAATACATTCTTACAAATTACAGCATCAAAATTATAATCGATAGGTACATACTGCAACAAATCTTGCTTATGAAATTCAAGGGAATTTAATATTGTATCAATTAGCTTATAATTGTCTTCGTCGATTTTGTTGAAATATTTTTCGATAATACCCTCGGGCAATCTGCTTAACTGATCGAATGGATAGATTCCATCTTTAATTATTTTTTCAAAAGTGTTGTTTTCGTCGATATCTGTAGCGATAATTTTGATTTTCTTAAAATCCATTTCCGACAAAGCTTCCGAAAGCATTATTGATATCGTATAAGGTTCTTGTCCCATAGCACATCCAGCATCCCAGATTTTAATCGAGTTTGATTGTTCAAGCTGATTAACTAGTAATCTTGTTAAATGCTCTAATGTGTGGCGGTCTCTGAAGAAAAATGTAAAAGCCATAGCCTCTCCTAATTAATTATTATTTTAATGTTGTTGATTACAAAATTGAAGTCAGTATCAATTAATTCCAATGATGTGTAACCTGTTTTAAGTGGTATTAATTGATTAAAGTTTCTTTTAAAATATTCAGGATCGAAATTTAATAACAACTCGTTATTTGGTTCATCTATTTGCAAATGTATAGCCCCTGTCCAGCTGCATACATAAATTTTTGAGTCTGCAACAACTCGATTTCCACTCTTTTTGAATTTGATGATTTTATCTCCTTCCCGAAAATCAATAATTGGAATAGTATCCAATTTCCTCATTTCCAGAGTTGCCATTTCTTTCGACTCAAGTATCTCCCACGCAGCAAGTCCCTCCATCAGTAGTATTCTTGAACTATCTATAAAATATTCACCCTGACTTAAAGGGGGAATTTCTGGAGTAATATCGTCCAATCTATTTCGATTACGAGCAATCAAATTAATATCCAAAAAATTACCAGAACCTTCATAATTTGAGATAAACAATGCGTTTGAATTATTTATTAAATTATTGACGACTTTGATATCTATAAATATTTTTTCAGAAAAGTAATATGTGTTGTAGGAGTTTTGATACTTGTTCTTTTTTTTATTGTACGAGAAAATTGACACGAAGGTCAGTTTTACATTTTTTAGATCTGTTGGATAGAAATAACCGATATAAATTTTATCAAGTTGCTCCTCGCTAGTTAATGGAGCAAGGAAAGCGCTATCTATAACACAATTGGAGTAATAAACTTTGTCTGTATCTGATGAACTTCGGAAGAAAATATTTTTTTTATCAACTTCCAGAAAAACAATTTCCAAATCTTCTAAAACATTGAAATTATTTATATCCAAGGAGTTATTGCTCTTTTCAACTGTTCGTTCCTCAAAAAAAGTGAACTCGTCGGTGTACATTTCATTTTTGTTTTTATCATACACATCAGAGTCGGAGCATCCTACTATATAGAAACAAATTATCAAGAAATATAAGTAGCCTTTTTTCAATTTCAATTATCTAGCATAATTTTACCTTCGGCAATAAGCTGAATTGTTAAAGGATACAATTGATGTTCTATTGCTAATACCTTTTCGGCAAGTGATTCTGGTGTGTCTTGGGGCGAAACTTCGACTAGCATTTGATTAAGGATACGGCCATTATCGTAAATCTCATCAACAAGGTGGATGGTTGCTCCGGACTCTTTTTCGCCTGATTCGACAACAGCTTTGTGGACGTTCATTCCATACATCCCTTTACCTCCAAATTTTGGTAACAAAGCTGGATGAATATTAAGGATTCTGTTCTTATATCCACGAATTATTGTCGAGGGAATCATCTTCATATAACCTGCAAGAACAATCAAATCTGCATTATTTTCCGACAAGACATCCAATATAGCTTGTTCATACTCGCCTGGATCGGGGTGTGTACTATTGCTAATGTGGTAATATGATATATCATTTTGTTTAGCACGCTCCACACAATAGGCATTTGAGTTATTAGTAATTAGGCAAACTATTTCTGCAATAAGCTTACCTTCTTTAATGGCGTCGATTATTGATTGAAAATTGGAGCCAGAATGGGACGAAAAAACTGCCAATCTCAACTTATTCATAATTTTGTAATTTGATTGAAAACAAAATTACTCTTTTTTTTATAATTATCTTTATGAATTCAAATATAAACCAATTGATAAATCTTAAATCCTCATTATTACTTGCGTCGCAGTCACCACGACGTAGATTCTTACTTTCCTTACTTGGTTTGGAGTTCGATGTAACTTCTGTGGAAATAGACGAAGATAAATTCTCGTCCTTACTACCAAGCGACATTGTGTGCGAATTGGCCGAAAGAAAAGCAATCGAAGCCAGCAAACTTTTTGATAAACATTTCATTATCACTGCCGATACTCTGGTGTTTTTGGACAATGAGGTTTTAACTAAGCCAACTAATCACGAAGATGCCTACCGCATACTTAAATTATTAAGTGGCCAAACCCACCAAGTTTATACAGGAATTTCTATATTTGATCCAAAAACGAAAAGTATGCTGATTGATTTTGAAAAAACTGATGTAACTTTCCGCAACTTGGAAGATGATGAAATTTGGAGCTATATCAATTCGGGATCTCCTATGGATAAAGCAGGTGCTTATGGAATTCAGGACGATTTTGGTGCAGTTTTTGTCGAGCGCATCGAGGGTGATTATTACAACGTTGTTGGATTACCTTTATGTAAGTTGTATAAAATGTTGAAAAAAATGTTATGATTTTTCAATTTTATTAGTTTCTTCTTTGGGCATTAAATATTCAAAAGTAAAATAAGCATTTGTGTCTTTTCCTACTTCACTTTCGAACCAAATACGGCCATTGTGCATTTTCACGAAATCATAACACACCATCAATCCCAGGCCTGTTCCTTTTTCGCCTTTTGTACCGGTTGTAGATTTGTTTACATTCATATTGAAAATGTTGTTTGCTTTTTCTTGTGGCATTCCTACTCCATTATCGCTAATGCAAAAAAGAATTTCATTGCCTTGGGGGGAACACGAAACACTAATTTTACCACCTTCATTGCTAAATTTGATTGCATTATTAATTAAATTACGAACAACCGTATCCAACAATGAAGCATCGAAGACAAAAGCAAAGTCTTTGGGAACCAAACTTAATATTTCGAGATTTTTTTCGGATGCTGAATGCGAATAAAGATTTTTATTATTATTAACAATAAAATATGGATAGTTCAATTCCTTGTTGGGTTTAATGTTCCCTCGCTGCGATGAGGACCAAAGTAATAAATTTTCCAAAAGACTATACATTCTGTTCGAAGAGTTGTTCATTAATTGGATTAATTCCTGCAGTTCTTCCTTATCAAATCTTTCGAAATCATCTACCAACATTTGATTTAATGTTCTTACTCCACCAATAGCATTTTTCAAGTCGTGAGCAATTATTGAGAAAAGAGTGTTTTTGGTTTGATTGGAAGCTTCCAAATTAAGATTGATTCGTGCTAATTCTTCTTGCGATGAAACTAATTCAAAATTCATTTGCTCGGTTATTTTCAAAGAAGTATTTAATTGTTGATTGAGTTTATTTAGTTCAATGTTTTGTAAGGATAATTTTTTATTTGTTTTCTGACGTTGCAGATAGAAATAATAGATTACAGAAAACAATCCAATCAAAAAAACTGCGATTATTACCAATAACCATACAATTAGCTTTTGGTCGGCTAGTTGCTTTTTTTGAAAATCCTTTTCAATATTTAATAATTCAAGTTTTTGCAAATTATTTTGCAATTCAATATCTATTCTTGCAACGACAATATTCTGTGCACTAACTCGGTTTGCTAATGAATCCAAATAAACTATAATAGTATCTTGTATTTTTTTAGCCTTATCCAATTGGTTTAGTTTCGATTAACATCAGCAGATAACTTAAGTAAATTATAGTTTTGATGAACAAAATCCTTATGATTATGTGCAATCGACCTTCCAATTTTTAAATATTTACTTGCATCTTCAATGTAATTATTATTTAATAAAAAAGTAGCTATAACACTATAAGCATTCAACAGTGGTCCTTTCGATTTAAAATAATCGAGCGTTCTCAAAGATTTTTGAAAATATTCGAAACCCAAATCTTTCTGATTTTTCATCAAATAGCACTGACCAATAACAATTTCGGCATTGGATTTGAATCGGTAATATTCTGGG
>CAYOPF010000043.1:0-19816 GCA_964405755.1 uncultured Chloroherpeton sp. | reverse complement strand
TTGTATCCTTCTCGTCGACAATCTCGAGGCCGAGTAAAGTTTCAATAACATCTTCCATCGTAACAATTCCATCAAATCCTCCGAATTCATCAACAATTAGGGCAATGTGTTCCTTGTTTTCCAAAAGATTTTCCCAAAAAGTAAATAATGCAATTGTTTCGGGGAATACTAGGATATTACGTTTAATATCTTTTAATTTTAAGTGGTGCTTGTCTTCGGCTAATAATTCAAATACTTGTTGCCTGAATACATAGCCTGTTATATGTTCATCGTTTGCTGAAAAAACCGGGATTCTAGAAAATTTTAAATAATCTTTATTCTTCAGAAATTCCTGTAAAGATAAATTTTCGTCTGCAGCCGCTACTACAACTCTTGGAGTAAGGATTTCAGATACTTTTATATTCTTTAATTTAAGAATATTTTGAATTATTTTATTTTCTTTCTCAGAGAATAAACCTTCATCTGTGCAAATACTTGCTAATGCTGCAATTTCTTCCCTACTTGTTGTATTTTCAGTTTTATTCTTCGAAATCAATCGTGTAACCATTGACGAAATCATTACTAATGGATAAGTTACAACAGTCATAATCTTAATAGTAAAAGACGCAATTACTGATAGTTGCTTCCAATACTGAGCGCCGATTGTTTTTGGTATTATCTCTGTTAAAACAAGGATTAAAATTGTTAAAATTGCAGAAACAATTCCAAATGAAGCATCTCCGAAAACTTGAACAGCTTGAGCACCAACTCCTGCAGCACCTACAGTGTGTGCAACTGTATTAAGAGATAAAATTGCAGATAGGGGTTTATCTACATTTAATTTATAATCTATAAATAATTTTGCCCAGTTATTTCCATTTTCTTTACTTACAATTAAATAAGATTGAGGAGTTGAAAGCAAAACAGCTTCCATTATAGAGCAAAGAAATGAAACAAAGAGAGCTATGGATAAGTACACTATTCATGCTATCATTTTTTGAAGATTTTACTAGTATATGTCAATTTTAATATAATAAACGAATTCTTAGAATTTTGAATATATTTTATTTGAAAATGAAGGAAATTTTGAGTTGATTTTCTTCTTTCAATTTTAGTGTTTTAATTTCAATATTATTAGCATCGCTTATCATCTTAATTATGCTTAGGCTTAAACCATCCGAAAAATCTGGGATATCGGATTGATTACATTTTACTTCCAGTTCAAAATGAATATCAGTATTGTTGAAAAATGAACGGAAAGTAATTTTGGCACAATGCATTTGAATGTAAGTAATATAATGTATGATTGTAACAAAAATAGCTTCCTTCAACGAATCTATATCACAACTAATAACAGGATTTTCTTTCGTTAGGTTAAGTTCTAATTTCAAATCAGAATTACCAAACAGATTCCTGTATTTCAAAAATTCATTTTCGATAAGCTCATTAAGTTCGATTAATTGTGGTTTTGCAAAGTAACCTTGCGCATATTTAACAAAAATGGACATTAGTTGCAAGTGTTCGTTAGATCTATCATAAAAGTTATTCCATCTTCTCTGGAATTCGTAATCTGTATGGTGGGCAATAACATCAGAAATTTCGCCTAAATACTGTTTTAGTTCTTTTAAAATACTTACTGTATCTTTTCCCAAAGCAGTGAACTTTTCCCGAAATGCAATTTCCTTAGCTCTTTGCTTATTTTCTTCAACTTCCAGTATAGGGCGGAGGTCGTTCATAATTGCAACCCGTCCCATCACATCATTTTTATCTTTGATATCGAAAATTTTTAAATGAACTGGAATTTGATCATCGTTAAGATTTTTAATATCAGTTTTAACGTACTCTATTGATGTTTCTCCGCTGGATAATTCCTCGAAAAATTTGTCGGGAAGGAACTTTCGAGCTTGAGCAATTCCTGGTTTTCTTCTGGATTCCCAACCTAGTAATTTCTCGGCTGCAGAATTGAATATTTGTAATTTTCCTTTTTTATCGATAGCGACAATTCCTTCAGAAGATTTTTCAATTAGGTTACCATAAAAATCGTGGATAAAGTTTAATTGTTCCTGCAATTTATTAATTTCGGTAATATCAATACCGATTTCCATCACTTTGGTTGGTTTTCCGTTTTCATCGAAATTTAGCGGAGCCGAGGTCATTATAAAATATGTTTTTTCGCCAGTAGAAGTAAATCCAACTTGAGAAGAAGAATGGACAATACCATCATTGAAAACTTCCATTGTGGGGCAGTTATTGCAAATTTGCTTCTTTTTCTTGAAAACTTCGTAACATTTCTTTCCTCGTAGATTGCCAAAAGTATTAATCATACGGCGGTTAGCGCGGAGAATATTAAATTCTTTATCGACGATAGAAATAAAATTCGGAGAATTCTCGAACAACACATTGAAGTCGTTTTCCCAGTGGTGGACATCCTTTTGTGGTATCGATATTTCCTGCACATAGGCAATTTCGCCGTTACCGTTATATATCGGAGAAAAAATTACAACATCGAATAGCAATTTGCCAGTAACATCAACACTAGAATCCTGTACTATTTCGATTGTTCCGGTCTGTACTACTTTTTGGATTTGACATTGAAGGCAAGGCACTTTGGAATTTTTACAAAATTCATAACATTTTGAGTGTTTCCAATTATTTCCGTAAATTTGTTCAAATCTTTTATTAACTGCAACAATGTTTTGCTGAGTATCCATTATTGCAACTTTGAAAGGAAGGAAATCAAAATAATTTGTTACTACTTCTTGAATATCTAATTTTTTCATTTTACTTTTTTGTAAATCAATAAAATTGAATAAATTAAAATTACTAAAAAAATAAATAATTTGCTCATTAATGAATTAAAATTAATATAAAAATCAATTAAATTAAAATTATAACTAACTAAACAATTAATTAAAATTAATATTAAGTTAAGAATAAAGTAATATCCTCAATTTTAGGAAATTTATGTAATTTTGAATTATTACAAAAGTGATATATTAATTTTGAATGTATTAACGATAGCATATTATTTTCCACCAATGGGTCTGAGTGGAGTGCAAAGAATAACTAAGTTTGTAAAGTACCTACCTGATTTTGGCTGGAGTCCAATTGTTTTAACAACAAATAAAGCTCCATACTATGCATTTGACGATTCTCTCCTTAACGAATTACTCGACAGAAATATTCAAATATACCGTACTGACGAAGACATTACCAAAATTATCAAGAAAGGAGAAAATCCCAAGCTAAATTACCCAAATAAATTTGTAAAAAAAATACAATCGATGCTTATTCAAACTTTGGTCCAGCCAGATTCCAGAAGGTTCTGGATGAAGCATGCACTAAAAAAAGCTAAGATAGTTTTAGAGGAAAATAAGATTGATTTGATTTTTGCTACTGCACCTCCCTTTACAAATTTTTTAATTGCAAAAAGATTGTCCGAAGAATATGATATACCCTTCGTTGTCGATTATCGTGACTTATGGGTGGACAATCCATACTATTTTTATCCAACATTTTTTCACAAGAATTATGCAATTAGTATGGAATCGGAAGTATTGAAGAAGTGTGCTCGTGCGATTGTTATATCACGTGACATGAAAAATGAATTACTTTCCCGATATCGTTTTTTGGAACATAATGATGTATCGATAATTCCACACGGATACGACCAAGTTGATTTTGAATCCCCTAAATTACTGCTTAAATCAGAGGATAAGCTCATTGTTACTCATGCTGGCGTGTTTTCTGCCGACCTTACACCTAAGTATTTTATTAAGGCAGTGAATCTTCTTTTCAATGAAAAACCACAACTAGCAAAGAAAATCGAATTTCGTTTTTATGGTATATTGCAAAAGCAATATCAAAAAATGATAAAAAAGTCGAAATATTCTGATTCATTCATTTTTTATGATTACCTGGAACATAAGGACTTGATGAATCACCTAGCTAGTTCGGATGTTCTATGGTTGATGTTTCCACGACCAATAGTTACTCCAAGTCGATTTTATGAATATCTTGGAACCCGCAAACCTTTACTTGTATGTTCATTGGATGGAGATGTAACCCGTATCGCTGAATCAACCGGTGCAGCAATAATTACCAAACCAAAGGATATTAAAGCTATTGCTCTTGCAATTCTCGAGTTTTATAATAAATGGAAAAATAATAATTTGCCGACACCGGATGAAGTAGTAATTGAAAAATATGACCGCAAGTATCTTACCCAACTTTTATCGAAAGAACTGGGATATTCATTAAAATCCAGTTAGATTGAAAATCAAGGCAAACCCATATTTATTTGGAATAATGGTAATTGCTGCCTGGTCGACAGTAGCCACTGCCTTCAAAATTTCATTCCAATACCTTTCTGTAGTACAAGTATTATGTTATTCAATTCTTTTTTCTTTTACAACAATTCTTTCTTCTGCTTTAATACTGGGAAAATTAAAAGAAATCAAAATTCAATCCAAGCAACAATGGATTAATTCTGCGGGTTTAGGATTGCTTAATCCAGTTATTTACTATTTTGTTTTGTTTTCGGCATATGATTCATTACCAGCACAAGAAGCAATGATAATAAATTATACTTGGCCAATATTTTTTGGTATAACTTCGGCAATAATTGGTAAAATTATAGTTTCAAAATCTCAAATAATTTCTTTATTCATCTCGTTTTTAGGATTGGTTGTAATTGCAACAAAAGGGAATATCACATCATTCTCTCTAACAAATGTTTTAGGAGATTTTCTTGCATTGTTAAGTGCATTATTATGGACATCGTTTTGGTTGATTAATTTAAGAGATACAAGAGATCCGGTTGTGAAATTGTTTTCGATTTTTTTATTTGGAACAATATATTCAACTATAATTTTATTATTATCAGGTAGTACATTAAACATAAATATTAATGGACTTATTGCTTCTGCTTATATAGGGGTTTTCGAAATGGGATTGACCTTTATCTTATGGTTAACTGCAATTAGTCTAACCGACAGACCTCATAAAATCAGTCAGTTGGTTTATCTAACGCCATTTTTATCATTAATGGTAATAGGAATAGTTTTAAAAGAAGAAATACACATTTCGTCGATAATTGGATTAAATTTAATAATTTTAGGAATTAGCATTCAACAAAAATCGAAATAAAAATGGATAGTATTAATTATATTGATTGCCCAAAGTGCGGTGCAAAAATCAATATTGAACAAGTATTGGCAGACCAAACAGAAAAAAGATTGAGGATGGAATTCGAGAAAAAATTCCAACAACAACTTTTTGATATTAAGAACAAGGAAATCGAATTAGAAAAAGAAAAATTAATATTTGAAGAAAAGAAACGAAACGAAAATCAGATTTTCCAAGAAAAATTAACAAAAAAATTAGAAGAAGAAAGAAAGAAAACAGAATTGGAATTGCAAAATAAATATTTTGCAAAAATTAGAGCAACTGAGTTGGAACTTTCCAAAAAAAATGAGGAAATTACTACTTTAAAGCATAAAGAAATTGAATTACTCCGTAAAGAAGAAGAAATTCGTGCTTTGAAAGAAAGGCAAAATCTAGAATTAGAAAAACGCCTGTTGGAAGAAAAAACAAGAATTACCGAACAATTCCAAAGTCAGTTCGATGAGAAAGTAAAAACAACAATACAGCAGCAAACTGTTGATTATCAATTGCAAATAAAAGAATTACAAATACAATTAGAACAGCAAAAAAAATTAGCTGCCGAGATGGCAAACAAGGCTAATCAGAAATCGATGGAATTACAAGGGGAAGCTCAGGAAAGAAAATTGGAAGAGATATTAAAATCTGAATTCCCAACTGACAGAATAGAAGAAGTGCCAAAAGGTTATTCTGGTGCTGATGTGATTCAAACTGTAATTGATGAATTTGGGAATGAAGTTGGGAAAATAATTTTTGAAAGTAAGAGAACCAAAGATTACGCACGCGAATGGATAACTAAGTTAAAAGATGACCAATTAAAAGCACAGGCAAATATTGCAATACTCGTTACCCAAGCATTTCCGAGGGAAATGAACAGGTTTGGTAACAAGGATGGAGTGTGGATTTGTCATTTCGACGAAATCCAACAAGTTGTAGGAATATTAAGAGAAAGCCTTCTGCAAATTTCGAAGATAAAATTAGCAAACGAAAACCGTGGCGACAAGATGAAGTTATTGTACGACTATCTCACCGGACAAGAATTTGCAACTCGGGTGAAGAACATAATTGATAGTTTTTCTTCAATGAAATCTGAATTAGACCAAGAGAAAAGAGCGTTTCAAAGAATTTGGAAACAAAGGGAAGTACAAATTGATAGAGTGATAAGCAATACTATTGATTTATACTCAACTTTTAGTGCAATTGCAGGTCAGGGAGTTTTGCAGATTGATAACTTAGAGTTACCAATGTTAGAAGGGGTTAACTTTGAGAAATAGAAAAACTTTTCTATCAATTTTGTAATTTACTATTTTTATGTTAATTTTGTATTTCTATAAGGGTGTCGTAGCCAAGTGGTTAGGCATCGGTCTGCAAAACCGCGAACGCCGGTTCGAATCCGGCCGACACCTCACTATCCACAAAGGAGATATATGGACCTGAACTACCTTCGCCGTTTAGTAAAAATTTTTGACGATAGTACTCTCGAAAACTTAGAAATCGAAGAAGAAGGAATTAAAGTCAAATTTGCAAGAACAAAATCCACAAATGTCATAAATTATTCCGTTCCAGAAGTTGCCACAATAGTACCTCAAGCCCAGATTCAAACCGCTCCAACTTTAATTCAATCCGAAGTTATCGAAAAACCTTTGATAAAAATAAATACTGAAGAACACACCGATTTATTCGAGATTAAATCGCCTATGGTGGGCACGTTCTATCGTTCCCCTTCTCCAGATTCAGCATCATTTGTTGATGTTGGTCAATCTATAAGAAAAGGCCAAGTACTCTGCATTATCGAAGCAATGAAATTAATGAATCAAATTGAATCTGAAGTTAATGGAACCATAGAAAAGGTTCTGATCGATAATGGTAAGCCAGTTGAATTTGGACAGCCACTTTTCTTAGTAAAAGTAGAATAGGAATAAGCCTATGTTTCGCAAGATTTTAATTGCAAATCGTGGTGAAATTGCACTTCGCATAATTCGAGCAGCAAGGGAATTGGGTATAAAAACAGTTGCAGTTTATTCCGAGGCTGATAAGTATTCTTTGCATGTTCGTTTTGCTGATGAAGCTATTTGCATAGGACCACCCCCATCAAAACAAAGTTATCTTAATATTCCAGCAATAATTACTGCTGCAACGGTAACTAATTCCGATGCAATACATCCTGGTTATGGATTTTTAGCAGAAAATCAGTTTTTTGCTGAAATTTGTAGAGATCATGGTATTACATTTATCGGACCTTCACCCGATGCAATTTCTAAAATGGGTGATAAAGCAGTAGCTAAGGAGACAATGAAGAAGGCGGGTGTACCTGTTGTTCCAGGTAGTGACGGAGTTGTTAAAGACCTGAAAACCGCAATGGAAGTTGCAGAATCAACGGGATACCCTATTATGCTTAAAGCAGTAGCTGGTGGCGGCGGAAAAGGTATGAGAATGATTTCGAGCCGCGACGAACTCGAAAAAGTATTCGAAGTAACGCGAAGCGAAGCATTGGCATTTTTCAATAATGCTGATTTATACATAGAAAAATTAATAACAAATTCAAAGCATATAGAAATTCAGATTTTTGGTGACAGGCATGGCAATCACATACATCTTAACGAACGGGAATGCTCAGTTCAGCGACGTCATCAAAAACTAATCGAAGAAACTCCTTCGGTTGCAGTTTCGCAAGAATTAAGAGAAAGGATGGGGAGAGTTTCATCCCAGGGAGCAAAAGCAGTTAATTATGTAGGACCGGGAACAATTGAATATTTATTGGATACAGATGGAAACTTTTATTTTATGGAAATGAATACCCGCATCCAAGTGGAACATCCAATTACAGAAGAATCATTAAAAATTGATTTAGTAAAAGAACAAATTAGAGTGTTAGCCGGAGAAAAATTAACTCTATCAGAACACCCACCGAAATATCATTCGATAGAATGTAGAATTAATGCCGAAGATCCATATAACGATTATCGACCTTCACCTGGTAAAGTTGAAGGTTTCCATGTTCCCGGTGGACAAGGAATTAGAGTGGATACACACATATACCAGGGATATTTCATTCCACCATATTACGATTCTCTATTGGCAAAGTTGATTACTTACGGCAACAGCCGGCAAGAAGCAATCGACAAAATGAAAGTGGCATTAGATGAATTTGTAATTGAAGGTATCAAAACAACTATCCCTTTCCATCAAAAAATGATGAATAATCCCGATTTTATTAACGGACAAATAGATACCAAATATCTTGAAAGAGTAAATTGGATAGATTTATAAAAAAAATATTAAGGAGTAAATTATGAACATTCCAGCAGAATTAAAGTACACCAGAGACCACGAATGGGTAAAAGTGGATGGAAACATTGCTCTTATAGGAATTACAGAACATGCACAATCTGAATTAGGCGACGTTGTTTTCGTTGATGTTCCATCTGATTTAACAGATGTTATAAAAGAACAATCATTGGGAACAATCGAAGCAGTTAAAACAGTTGCAGAGATATTCGCACCTGCCTCTGGTAAAGTTTTGGAGGTTAATTCGATATTGAGTGGTGCTCCCGAAACTTTAAATACAGATCCTTATGGCAACGGTTGGATTGTTAAAATTGAATTAACTAATCCATCAGAAATTAACGAATTGATGGACGCTGAAGCTTACATAGCATATTTAGGCTAAACCGATTCTTTTTGTAAACTCATTAAAAGGCTGCAACTTAATGTTGTAGTCTTTTTTTCTTTTTTCAAAATTTAACATTACTTTTCCACATATTATATCTTAAAAATTCTTTAACTCACAAATCAATAAAACTTAACTTTCGATAGATAATTTTGATTTTTTATCAAACTTAAATTTTTTGGAATTTTTATTATAATATGAAGAAAATACTATTTATTGGAGGATCACTAAATCAATCCACTATTGTTCACCAGGTTGGGAAGCATTTGGAAGATGATTTCGATTGTTATTATTCTCCTTACTATGATGATGGACCAATAGGTTATCTTGCCAAAATGAATTTATTGAATTTTACTGTTATGGGTCCGAATAGTAATTTTTTTCGTCAAACTATAGATTTTTTTGAAGACAATAACTTAAAAATTGATTATAAAGGAAAAGACAACAATTACGATTTAGTTGTTACCTCCTCAGATTTGATTGTTCCTCGAAATATAAAAAATAAAAAACTAATTTTAATTCAGGAAGGAATGACAGATCCGGAGAATTTGGCTTTTTACTTAGCAAAGTATCTTAAATTTCCAAGATGGATTGCAAGTACGTCCACAACTGGATTGTCTGACTCCTATGACTATTTCTGTGTGGCTTCCGAAGGTTATCGCGATTTATTTATATGCAAAGGAGTCAAACCCGAAAAAATTATCGTAACAGGAATACCCAACTTTGACAATATAGAAAAATATAGAGAGAACCTTTTTGCTCATAAAAATTTTGTGTTAGCTGCAACCTCGGACTCACGAGAGACATTCAAGTTCGAGAACAGGTACGAGTTTATAAGAAAAGTATTAAATATTGCACAAGGAAAACAAATAATATTCAAATTGCATCCCAATGAGATTTTTGACCGAGCAATTCGCGAAATTAAGGAAATTATTCCTGATGCATTGGTTTTTACCGATGGTGATATTAAACCAATGATTGCAAATTGCGATGTTCTTGTAACAGCTTACTCATCAGTAGTTTATTATGGAATAGCTTTAGGAAAGGAAGTTTATTCAAATTTTGATTTAGATACATTAATAAGAATGACTCCAATCCAGAATGGTGGAACATCGGCATTGAAAATTGCAAATGTTGCAAGGAGTATAATAACTCAGCAAGATGCGAAGGAACACTTGTTTTTTGCAATGAATACTCATTACTAAAAAGAATGAAAATATTAATAATTATACAATCTAGAATTGCTTCCACGCGCCTTTTTGGTAAAGTAATGTTGCAAATTTTAAATCGACCTATTTTATCCTTAATGTACGAAAGGGTAAGGAAGTCTAGGTATCATTCTGATATTGTAATAGCAACTTCCACAAATCCATTGGATCAGAATATTATTCAGTTTGCAGAAAGAGAGCAAATAAAGGTATTTGCTGGTGATGAATTTGATTTGGTCGACAGACACTATCAAATAGCAAAATTGTATAGAGCTGATGCAGTGGTCAAAATTCCCTCAGATTGTCCACTTATAGCCCCTTTGATTATTGATAATGTGATTTCCTTTTTTTTAAAAAACTACAAAAGCTTTGATTATGTTAGCAACCTTCATCCTGCTACATATCCCGATGGAAACGATGTAGAAATATTTACTTTTCAGGCTCTCGAAAAAACTTGGAAAGAAGCAAAACTTGATTATCAGCGTGAGCACACAACTCCCTACATTTGGGAAAATACCGATTTATTTCGTATCGGTAATGTAGAATGGGAAACTGGATTTGAATACTTTGATAAGTATCGATTAACTCTCGACTATCCCGAAGATTTCGAATTAATAAAAAAAGTATATGAGAACTTTTATTCTCATAATCAATCCTTTGGTATAAATGAAATCATAAAATTTCTTGATCAAAATCCCGAAGTTTACAACTTGAACAAAAAGTATTTAGGAAAATACTGGTATGATAACCACATAGATGAAGTTAAAAATATTGATAATTACAAAAAAATGAAATATGGAATATAACCAAAAAATATTGGAACAATTAGCATTTAATGCTCGAAAAAGCATCCTGGAAATGACCTTCAATGGCGGTTGCTTTATTGGTGCATCACTTTCTTGCGCAGATGTTTTAACCTATTTGTACAACTCATTTTTAAACATTAAACCATCGAATCTTAAAGATCCAAATCGAGATTATTTTTTAATATCAAAGGGGCATGCAGTTCCAGCATTATATGCTGTTTTGGCCGAGTGCAAAATTTTGGATAAACGAAGATTAGATAATCATTTGAAAGACAATGATTATATTTATTGGCACCCAAATATTAATGTTCCTGGTGTTGAATTTCATTCTGGGTCTTTAGGTCATAACCTTAGTGTTGCAATAGGAATTGCAATTGACATAAAATTAAAAAATGAAAAAAACAAAGTAGTAATCATGCTTGGTGATGGCGAGTTGAACGAAGGTTCCAACTGGGAGGGGATATTGCTAGCTCCTTCCTACGAATTAAATAACTTAATCATTTTAATCGATCGAAATCACCTGCAGGCTAATTTAGAAACTGAACAGCTCATTAAATTGGAGCCGCTAACGAAGAAATTTGAACAATTTGGATATAATGTTTATGAAATAAATGGACATGATTTGGACCAAATCGATCATTGTTTTAATTCTTTAATTGATAATTCCAAACCGCATGTTATAATTTTAGATACTATGCGTGGTAAGGGTATTCCTTCGATTGAAGGCAATCCATCAAAATGGTATATGAAAATCGATCAGGATGAATTTTCATCACTTATAAATGAGTTAAATCAAAATTTCGGGGGAAATTGATATGAATTACGAACAATTTTTATTGGATTACATCCCACAAAATCCCGAATTTATTGTACTAACTGCCGAAAACCGTGCAGCAATCAGGAATTTACCAAATATATTAAAAGAAAATTTTGTTGATACAGGAATTACCGAACAATCACTTGTAGGAATTTCGGCTGGATTGGCGTTGCGTGGAAGAAAGCCAATAGCACACGCATTGGCGGCTTTTCTTACGATGAGAGCGTTCGAATTCATACGAACTGATTTAGGTTATGGTAATTTACCTGTTAAGGCAGTTGGTTCTTTTGCAGGCTTTTTATCCGAAGCTAACGGACCAACACATCAAGCAATAGAAGATATTGGTTTAATGGGAATGATACCAAATATGCAAGTATTTGCCCCTGCTGATGAAGACGATATGATAAAAATGCTCCCTAAAATATTGACATCGAAATCGCCTGCCTATATCCGATATAATAATCTCCCCAATAACATCAGCCACTCTGATTTTGATATTGGTGTTGCAGAAGTTTTTGGGCGTGGTGATGATGTTGCGCTTTTAACTTATGGGACAATGTTCAACGAGATACTAAAAGTAAAAGAATATTTAGGAACCAAAGGGATTAATTGTATTGTTGCGAATTTTAGAACGTTAAAACCAATTGATACTTACATTATTTCCGAATTAGCTAACAAAAGTAAATTACTTGTTACAATCGAAGATCATTTTATTAATTCTGGTTTATATTCTATAGTAAGTAAATATCTGTTCGAAAATAAAATTCTAGCAGATGTTTTACCAATCGGATTGAATGAAAGGTGGTTCAAACCATTGATGCTTCAGGATATTCTAAAATATGAGAAATTTGACTATTTAAGTATTTCACATCAAATTATTAATAAATTGGGCGATATCAAATGATTGATACAAATAAAATAACAAATAAACTTCCAATAATTAATAAATCTAACGAATTATACGAAAAAATCAAAAACACCATACCATCTGGAACCCATACCCTTGCAAAAGGCGTAACTCAATATGTTGATGGAGTTGCACCAAAATTCCTTGAAAAAGGTAAAGGGGCAATTGTTTGGGATGTGGATAGTAACGAGTTTATCGATTTTACGATGGCAGTAGGACCATTGTCTTTAGGATATACTTACGATAAGGTAGATGAAGCAATAAAAGAGCAACTTACTAATGGAATATCCTTTTCGCTATTAAACCCTTTGGAATTGGAAGTAGCCGAATTAATTCAAAAAATCATTCCAAATGCCGAAATGGTGAGATTTGCTCGTGGAGGTGCTGATGTTACAAGTATGGCAATCCGCTTGGCACGAGCTTATACAGGCAAATCCAAAATATTGTGTTGCGGTTACCATGGTTGGCACGATTGGTACGTTTCCGTTACTCCAAGAAATAATGGAATTCCTAGCCAAGTTCAAGAATTAACAAATACTTTTGATTATAATAATATACAGTCATTGGTAGATTCCATTGATGAAAATGTAGCTGCTGTTATTTTGGAACCTGTTACTTTTTTTGAACCAAAGAATGATTTTTTACATAAAGTTGCAGAAGTATGCAACCAAAATGAAATAGTGTTAATCTTCGATGAAATGTGGACAGGATTTAGAATGTCCAATGGGGGAGCTCAGGAGTATTTTGGAATTACTCCGGATTTAGCCACCTATTCCAAAGCGATTGCAAATGGAATGCCATTGGCTGCTATAACAGGAAAAGAAGAAATATTACGTTTGATCGAAAACGATGTTTTTATTTATAGCACATTCGGTGGTGAAGCGCTTTCGTTGGCTGCAGCAAAAGCAACCATTAATGAATTAATCGACAAAAAAGTAACAGACTATTTAAATACAACTGGCGAAGCTCTTAAAACAGGTATTAATAATATTTTAAAAGAATTAGGTTTAAATTTTATTAAAGCAATAGGTTATAACTTCCGATTGATGCTCGATATAAATCATCCAACAATAGATAATCTCTTAATTAAATCTTATATTCAGCAAGAATTAATCAGAAGAGGAATTCTTTGGAGTTCTTACTATAATATGTCATATTCTCATACAAAAGAAATAATCGACTTTACTATAACGAAGCACCTTGAAGTTTTCGAACAGTTGAAAAATATAATCGAAACTGGTGGTATCGAAAAAGCAATTGAAGGTACACCAATACAGCCTTTATTCAGAAAAGTAAGCAATTTCAATACAAAACCGAGGCAGTAATGGATTTTGATTTAAAAGGAAAAATTGCAATTGTAACAGGTGCAATCGGATTAATTGGCAAAGAACATTGTCGTGCCTTAGTTGAGCATGGTGCAACTCTTATAGCAACAGACATAGATGAGACAGAGGTTGTAAACTTTGCAAAGAGTTTAGGTGAAAATGCATTGGGTTACGCAATGGACATAACAAACCCAGAATCAATCAAGAAAGTTTGCGATACAGTTTACGAACAATTTGGTTCGATAGATATATTAGTGAATAATGCTGCAATCAACGATATGGTTGAAGATCCAAAGTCAAGTTTGGAGCTATCAAAATTCGAAAACTATCCATTGGAGCTTTGGGAAAAATCGATTAAAGTAAATTTAACAGGAACCTTTTTGTGTTGTCAACTTTTTGGTAAGAAAATGGTCGAACAGGGAAGAGGTTCAGTTATTAATATTGCCTCTACTTACGGACTAGTCGCACCAGATCAATCCCTTTACCTCGATGAAAATGAAAATCAAATATTCTTTAAGCCACCAGCATACCCTGTTTCGAAGGCAGGGGTTGTTATGCTAACTAAATACCTTGCATCCTATTGGGGAAACAAGGGAATTAGAGTCAACTGCATCTCACCTGGTGGAGTTGAAAATGGTCAGAACACACATTTTATTAAAAAATACACTCAGAAAACACCATCAAAACGAATGGCCCATAGCACAGATTTTAGGGGAGCATTGATATATTTGGCATCAGATGCTTCGAGCTACACCAATGGCGCCAATATAGTTGTTGATGGTGGTTGGTCAATTTGGTAAACAAATAAATATAAAATATAAAAGGAGAAATAAAATGGCTGAAGTTAAAATTGGTAATAGATATATAGGGGATGGACATTCCACATATATTATAGCTGAAATTGGTATAAATCATAATGGCTCAATTGAAATTGCAAAAAAATTAATTGATGCAGCAATTTTAGCAGGCTGCGATGCCGTAAAATTTCAGAAACGCACACCTGAATTGGCTGTGCCTAAAGACCAATGGAATAAAATGAGAGAAACCCCTTGGGGCTATATTTCATATATTGAATATCGACATAAAGTGGAGTTCGGACACAACGAATACCAGGAAATTGATGATTACTGTAAGCAAAAGGGTATAACTTGGTTTGCTTCGGTTTGGGATGTGCAATCTGTGAAATTCTTGGAAGACTATAATCCTATCATGTACAAATTACCTTCTGCAGCCCTAACAGATAAGGAACTTCTTGGAGTACTAAAAGAAACAAAAAGACCTGTAATGCTATCTAGTGGGATGTCGCAACTCGAACAAATAGACGAAACAGTTAGCTATATGAAGGATGCACCGATAATGCTTGCTCAGGCGACATCGACTTATCCTTGTTCTTTAGCAGAACTAAATTTATCTGTAATAACAATGTTCAAGAATAGATATCCGAATGTTCCAATTGGCTATTCGGGACACGAGGTAGGATTGGCACCAACATATGCCGCTGTAGCACTTGGAGCATCATTTGTGGAACGACATTTTACATTAGATCGGTCCATATGGGGCACAGACCAAGCAGCTTCGGTCGAAGTCGGAGGTATGTTCCGTTTAGTTAAGGATATCCGCGATATAGAAAAGTCGCTTGGCGATGGCATAAAGCGAGTTTACGACAGCGAAATACCTTCGATGCAGAAGTTAAGAAAAGTAATGTAGTACTACAAACTATTGTAAAATTTCTTGATTTTCTGAGCCATCAGAAAGCGTCTTTTTTCTAAAAATTCAAAATAATTTGTGTGATTAATATCATAAATTTCTTGTGGTACGCAGTTATGTTTTAAATTACTCTCTAATTCTACTTCATTTTTTAATATTTACGGATCAAAGTAAAAAAATAGATTAACTAAGAAAACTATTTTATTTATTTTTTTAATCTTTTTTTATTAATTTTGTAAAAAGTAGTTTACCTCAAATCCAAATTAAACTTATTTTTAACTGAAATTTAACTCTTTCTTATTACCTTTTTAGGATTTTATTATGAGTAATCAAAACTATCAACCACGCAAGAATTACCATCAAAACAAGAAAAAAGATATTCCTGCTATACCTGTTATCGACATAAATGAGCTGAAAGCAAAGAAAATCGCCGAATTAGTACAAATTGCAAAAAATTTAAATATTCAAAACTTGAACAATTTAACAAAGCAGGAATTAATTCTTAAAATTGTTGAAATTCAAGCACAAACTGTAACAAAGGATAAAGATGTCGAAACAGAAGAACTGATCTCGAGTGGTGGAGTATTAGAGGTACTACCTGATGGGTATGGATTTTTGCGTTCACCAGATTATAGTTACCTATCATCTCCCGATGATATTTATGTTTCTCCATCTCAAATAAAAAGATTTGGATTACGAACTGGAGATACTATAGTTGGAAAAGTTAGAACTCCGAAAGATGGCGAAAAATTCTACGCACTTTTAAAAATTGAAACGGTCAATTATGGCTCTCCAGAAATAATTAGGGATAGAACAATATTTGATAATTTAACACCTCTTTTTCCCGACGAAAAATTAATTTTAGAGACGGGACCCTCGGTATATTCCACAAGAATAGTTGACCTTCTTGCACCAATTGGAAAAGGTCAGAGGGGACTTATTGTATCCCCTCCAAAATCAGGTAAAACAATACTACTTCAACAAATTGCAAACAGCATTTCGAAAAATCATCCAGAAGTTAAGCTCATTATTTTGCTTATCGATGAACGTCCCGAAGAGGTTACTGATATGCGACGTTCCGTACATGCCGAAGTGATTTCTTCCACATTCGACGAACCTCAGGAACGGCATGTCCAAGTAGCCGAAATGGTTTTGGATAAAGCAAAACGATTAGTCGAAGCCCGTCAAGATGTAGTTATATTGCTCGATTCGATTACAAGATTAGCTCGAGCCCACAACACAGTGGTTCCTCATTCAGGGAAAATTCTTTCCGGAGGTGTGGATGCCAATGCTTTACACAAACCAAAACGTTTCTTTGGTGCAGCTCGTAAGGTGGAAGAAGGAGGCTCTCTCACAATTATTGCAACTGCGCTGGTCGAAACAGGTAGCCGAATGGACGAAGTTATTTTCGAAGAATTCAAGGGCACTGGCAATATGGAATTGGTTCTTAACCGTTACTTGGCCGACCGACGCGTATATCCTGCAATCGATGTTAATCGTTCTGGTACTCGTCGCGAAGAGAAATTGATGAGTAGTGAGGAATTGAACAGAGTTTGGATTTTACGAAAAGTTTTGAGCGAGATGCAATCAATTGATGCAATGCAATTTTTATTAGATAAAATGAAAGGTACCCGATCGAACAAAGAGTTTCTGAACTCCTTAAATTCATAAAGGATTTCTTTATATGATTAATCGAAAGGAGATATTTGCTTATATCATTTTTGCAATTATCCTCTTCCCAGTAATTTTTGGTTTTTTAAGTACCGATTCTGCAATATATCTGCAAGCTGGTTCAACTATTTTAAACGGAGAAAAAATTTATGTTGATTTTATTGATATAAAAACTCCCCTTTTTTTTACTTCGTATTCAATTATAAGCTTACTTATTAACGATGATCCCAATTATTTACATTTATTTATTTTTATAATTCTTTTATTTACTACAGTATTTTTATTTCATTTTATAAAAAAGGAATTCAATTATAGAATCGCACTATCTACTTCAATAATATATTCGCTTACTACACTAATTGTTGGGCATACATTATATTATCATACAGAGATAATATATGGTTTTCTACTATTGCTAATTATTGTTTATTATACAAAAAATTATGAGGCTAATGATGATAGATATTTCAAGAAAAGTTCATTAAATAGATTGAAACTTGGCGTTCTTATTGGCTTATACATTTCTCTAAAATATACATTTGCCATTGTTCTCATACCCTTTTTGTTTATTGATTTTTTTTATGATAACCCGGATTTTAAAAACTCACTTAAAAAGAATCTATATGTTTACCCTTTAATGCTTTTTACAATAATAGCATCACATTTCTGGTTAGTCGATTCTCAAATTTTTGAAGGATATAAGGAAACCCTAAGATTATTGAGTAATTACGCTAATCACCCCCCAATCTCATCAAAATTATTAAGAGATATTGTAAAAGTAACTGGGCAATTCTTTGGCGACCACTTGTCATTGCTTTTCACATTTTCTGCTTTTGTAGGTTTTATTAGTGTTTTTAAAAATACTTGGACATCAAAACAAAAATTTATAATTATTACATCTTTTCTTTTAGTCGGTGCGTTATTGCTTTCTGTCTATATTGAAAGAAAGTTGATAATTTATCATTTTAGTAGATTGTTAATACCATTCTCAATTATTTCCGGTATAGGTATTGTATTATTAACTGAGAAACTCAAGGATTTTTGGACAAATACTACAAATAAAACAATGTTTAGAACATTAATATTAATATTTGTATTATTTTTGCTTATCATTGGACCGATTGCACGATATATCGGTATTTTGAGATTTCCTTACAATGCTATTAAAGGAAAGGAGAAATACTATAAATTTATTGACCAGCAAAGACCAAATTTCTTTAACTATACCGAAAAACTTAAATTAGTCGATTTTGTTAACCGTAATTACGATTCTTCATATCAAACTTTCATTATATCGATTGGTTCTTTTGATCTTATTTATGAGCTGAAGACCAAAGTAATTAAAAAATTGCCCCAAAGAAATGCTTTTTTGCCTAAACCTTCCAACACTTCTTTTTACGATGAGTTTATTAAATTCCTCAAAACATCAGATTTATTGATTTTCCAAAAGAATGACGGTATGTTAGAGAATTTAACTGGTAACACTAAATCTTCGCTTCAACTTGCAAAAGAAGATAAACTTGCAAATAGAATAATCGAAGAAAATTATAAAATTATGTATGAAACCAATGTTTATGTAGTATATCAGAAGAAAACAAAAAATAGCTTAATAAAGTAATTTCCAAAGCACCCTGCCGTAAAATTTTGATTTGATTATCAACAACCGATAAAACAGTAGATTCCAAACCTTGATTGCTTTCGTCGTCCTCTAGTACCAATTCTATCTTGTTGTTAAAAATTACGAATGCTTCTTTTGCATTTTTTGCAGAAGGATTGTTGGAAATATTGGCAGAAGTCCCAACAAAAGGAACTCCTAACCTTTCAATTAGACCTAAAATAAAATTGTTCTTTGGAATTCTTATTCCAATTGTCTTACCGTAACTTTTAACAAAATCTGGAATTTTATCATTTTTGTTAGTAACAATAGTAATTGCACCAGGGATATATTTTTCACATATATTATAGAAAACATCATCTTGCTTCAAAATATAGTTTTCCGCCATATTTATTGAAGAGAAATAAACGGCAAGAGGTTTATCGAAATCTCTACCTTTTAATTCATATATTTTTTTCACAGAGTTTTCATTATTGAAAAAGCAACCTAAGCCATAAACAGTATCGGTGGGAAAGACAAACAAACCGCCATTATTCAGGACATTGATTGTGCGATTTAACGCCTAATCATGATTATTTTGGATAGAAATAAATTCAGTAATCATTACTTTTCATTTTGGAATAATGCTTCAACAAATTCGATATGATTGAAAACCTGAAGGTCATCAATTTTTTCGCCAACTCCAATAAAACGAACTGGAATTCTTAATTCATCAACAATCGGAATAACCACACCACCTTTAGCTGTACCGTCGAGCTTAGTAAGGACTAATCCAGTTAAGTTTGCAACTTTGCTAAATTCTTTTGCTTGAACGATAGCATTTTGCCCAGTTGTTGCATCCAGAACTAAAAATACTTCATCGGGACCCGTTGACTTTAATTTAGATATAACTCGGGTGATTTTTTCCAATTCTTGCATCAAATTTCCTTTGGTATGCAACCGACCAGC
>CAYOPF010000042.1:281-20734 GCA_964405755.1 uncultured Chloroherpeton sp. | reverse complement strand
AATATGCTGCAGTATGTCCGGATTGTATTTTTGATGATGTGTCGAAGTTTGGGTTTACTGCAGGAATTAAAACAGATTATCAATTATCTAAAACAATATACATTGGAGCTTCTCTTGGCTATGAAGATTTTTCGGTTAAGGGTGCATTCCGAAGGATTGAAAGTGTTCCTCTCGACCGTGTTGACGGAACAAAAATATATGTACCAATAGAATTCCGACATTCTTCAGATTTCCAAATTGGAACAATTACATTAATGCCTAATATTACTTGTCGTATAGATAGGTTCTTGGATTTTCGCTTGGGATTTTTTTCCGATTTTGCAATTATCAATAATTTTAAGCATAGTAAAGAATTATTAACAAAAAGCGTAATTCTTCCAGATGGAGAAAAAGTATCTGTTGAGATTCCTCAACAGAAAGATAAGACCATTGAGCTGGAAAATAGGACAATTCCAAACTTCAACAACCCAATTTTTGGGATTTACCCACAAATTAACTTCAATATTGAATTATCAGGCACTACAGATATGAATTTAGGATTTATCTACAAATTACCTTTAAACACTCTTTCCTCAAGTCAGGATTTTAAGATTAATTCCTGGCGTATTATTATTGGTTTTTCCTTCGACATGTATGATGATGCAAAAGAATTTGGCGAATTTTAGAGCCTTTTGTAGTAATAATTTTGACAGAATCTAAATTCAATCACTATTTTTTGTAATAAACTTTTACAAGTTTTGTCGATAAATCGATAAAATTTATTAAATTAAATTTTGCAAAAGTGCTAAGCACTCAAAATTAATTTGAATTTCAAGAAATAGTGAGTAGATCTATGTACAAAAAATTATTAACTCTATTAACTTTAGTAGTAATTACAAGTCTTTTTTATTCTTCAACCTTTGCAAATCAACCTGATTTGCCTGTACCAAACAATGATGAGCTATACTTAATGGCTGCAGTTATTTCCACAGGTATGTCGGACGAACCTGCTTCGTCGGGTGGAAACATCCTGCAAAAAAGAATCCGAATAGTAAATTTAGGCAAAACTATTAACTGGAAAGGGTTGGATTATGCTCCAACTGTTTCAGCTGATGGAAAAACTTTGTTTTATGTGTCCAACAGACCTGGCAGTATCAAAACTAAATCTGGTGACTGGAGTCACGATTTCTGGGCAGCCAAGAAAAACAATAGGTTAGACACAAATTTCTTCGAACCGTACAACATCGACACTTTGTTCCAATGGGCAAACTTGGGTGTGAACACCCAGTTAAATGAAGGTGCGGCATCGATTGCAGCCGATGGACAGACATTATATTTTACCGGTTGTAATCGTGAAGATGGTTTTGGTAGCTGCGATATTTATAAAACAACAATTGATGGGGACAAATGGAGCCGACCAGTTAATTTAGGACCAAACGTCAACTCAGAGAAATTTGATTCGCAACCATCAATAGCACCCGATCAAAGTCGTATTTACTTTGTATCAACCCGAGAAGGTCCTAATAGTGATGGTGGAAATTATCCCAAGAATTTTGATATTTGGTATAGCGATTGGGACGCTGATTTGGAGGAATGGAAACCTTCACAAAATTTAACAGCTATAAATACCAAAGGCAGAGAAGAATCTCCATTTATTGCTGCAGATGGTATTACACTCTTTTTCTCCTCAGATGGACATAAACCAAATTATGGCGATAAAGACTTTTATGTTACAAGAATGGAAGGTAGTACTTGGACGAAACCTGAAAACTTAGGTGAACCAATCAACACCAAGTATGATGAGCAATTTATTACTTTGCCAGCATCTGGCGATATAATCTACTTCTCCTCACGTAGAACTGATATACCTGGTTATCAAGGTGATCTTGATGTATTTATGGCATTTGTTCCTACATACTTTAAAACAAAAATCGTTAATATTACAGTAAAAGATGAATGTACTGGTGAATTTTTACCTTCTACTTTATCGATTTATAACCCTGTAACCAAGAAAACTACAACCGAGGAAATTACAAACAGCAAACAAACATACTCAATAATTGTTACAAATGCTGAGTATGGTAATCCTAAGGATTCAGTTAAATTTATCGATTATGAAATTACAGCTTCCAACCCAAGTTATGTTTCCAAAAAAGTTGTGCAAAGAGTAAGCAAACCTGAGATTACAGAAAACCCAGATGAAGCAAACAAAGCAGAAGAGGAAATTGATATCATGATTTCTTTGGGTGAACGCCCTGTACTAGCAACAATTATCGATGAAGCCGATTATGTAAAAAGAGCTAAAAGATTCGATACCAAATTAGCAGGCTTTAATGGTTTGGTGATGGAACAGATTCAAACTTGGGATTTGTATCCACTGCTTAATTATTTGTTTTTTGATGTAGGTTCTGGAAAATTACCAGATAGATATATTCTATTCAAAAATAAAGAACAAACCAAGTTATTTGCCGATACAACAATTGCAGGTGGTACATTAAATAAATATTATCATATTTTGAATATTTATGGATTTAGATTAAACAAATACCCCGACACTAAAGTAGAAATCGTTGGTACTACTGACGGAACTACAGCGGAAGAAAAACGAGCAGGATTACCCGAAGAAAGAGCTAATGCAGTATTTTCTTATTTGAGAGATATTTGGGGAATTTCGCCAGACAGAATGAAATTAACTTATTTGCCAAAACCAAAAGTTGTGTCCAATCTTAAAGATTCATTAGGTATCGTAGAAAACCGTCGTGCTGAGATTCTTTGCGACGATTGGAGAGTTATGCAACCTGTATTCGACAAAGATCCTAAAACATTCCCACAACCTGACAAAATGAAATGGACAATGAAGAATGGAATTGACGAGAAAATTCTTGCAAAAAGAAGAATCGAAATAACTCGCAACGACAAACCATGGATAACTTTGGATAACCTACCTTTGACAAAAGACACTCTAACTTGGGATTGGACAAATGATGACGGAAAATATCCAAAAGACGAAGCCCGATACGTTGCACATTTAATTGTAACTACAAAGAACGGTAAGGAATGTAAATCCGATCCAGTCGTTATTCCAGTGATGCAAGTTTCGACAGAACAAAAGAAAGTAGCAATTGGTGCTGATAGTACATTGGAAACATACAACCTGATTTTATTCCCATTCGACAAAGCAGATGCTGGCCCTATCAACGAAAGAATCATGCGTGAATATGTTTATGAACGTGTTAAACCTACATCATGGGTTCAAGTAACTGGCCACACAGACGTTGTCGGTTTATACGAACACAACAAGAAGTTGTCAGATAGACGTGCTACAACAGTCCGTAATGGAATTAATCAACAAACAAGCGGAAGAGTTGGGATATTATTAGTTCAAGGTGTTGGTGAAGATGAGCCACTTTATACTAATGAACTACCAGAAGGACGATTCTACAACAGAACAGTTCAGGTAGTTATCAGGACTCCGGTTAGCGAATACGAAAAATAAAAACAAGACTTTTTATCTTACCCGAATCAAAGGCTGCTGTATGTTAGGCAGCCTTTTCTTATTTAAATGGTTCTAAAACTCTATTAAATAATTGTTTGTTTAAACAATAGGAGATTGTCATACCATAATTTGTGAAAGGTATCCCTTTTTCCATTGCTTTTTGAATTCGTGAGTAGTACTTTTGTTTATCCGTCATACACGAGCCGCAATGGATTATCATCTTGTATTTTTCGATATTTTCGGGAAATGTTCTGCCAAAAGCAAATTCAAATCGAAGGTTATCCGAAATTTTGCTTTTCAATAATCTTGGTAACTGTTGAGTGCCAATATCATCGCATTTTCTGTTATGATTACAGGACTCTGCAATCAGTATTAGATCATTATCCTTCAAATCATCTATTTTGTAAGTACTATCAACCAAATAATCCAAATTTCCATAAATCATAAAGTGAGTCATAGTAATCGAAAAAGATGTTGTGGGAATATCGTCTGGCACCCATTTACCTATTATATCAAATGCTTGGGAATCAGTTACGATTAATTGCAAACCTTCTGAACTGGACTTTAAGGTATTTATCAAACTAATAAATCGTTCCTTTTCTTCTTCCACATCCGATTGATTGGTATTTCGGGCTTTTGTCAAATTCATCCGATATAGTACTGGGGTAATAAAATTCCTAAGTAGTCGTTCAACTACTATATCCTGTGGTCTTAGCAATCGTAATTCAGGTGTTTCTTCGTCCATCGGAATATTCAGCAATACTAATCCTTTTTCCTTTAAATTTGGGAACAAATTAACATCTTTCCGCTCATACTTAAAATTATTGAGCATGAAATCAACTAATATGGATTGGTTTTCAATATCAGAGATATTTAATAAGATATAGGGTAAATCGAATTCTTGGGCAAGTTTTTTAGATAAGATCTCAATTTGCTGAAAATTCTGAGAATCATCGAATAAATTAATAACTAATAAAGTTTGTTTGTTTTTGCTTGAAGAATATATGTCGATTTGTTTTTCTTCGATAAAAGAATCATCAGATTTAAGTAACCTGCGACAGTCAATTGTTATTAAGCATAAATCCGATTCATCAATGGCTTGGAACGTTTTACGGCGTTTTTTCTCGCCTAATTCGCCTTGCTCATCTATTCCTGCTGTATCGAATAATTTTACGGGACCGATATTGTGAATTTCCATCAATGTTACAACAGTATCTGCTGTTGTACCTGGTGTGGGATCCACAATTGCAAAGTCTTTTTGCCCCGACAACAGGTTTAATAAACTTGATTTACCGGCATTTGTTTTTCCAACAATGCAAATGTTGATTCTTTCTTTAAATTGTGCCATTATCCTAAAGCTATTGTTTCGAAGTTGTCTAAAAGGTAGTCTAATTTCGTAATATCCTTTCCACCAGCAGTCGCTAAGTGTGGTTTGCCGCCACCACCGCCACCAAGGTACTGAGCTGCACGACCTACTACTTTACCAGCAGGATAAGTGTTTTTTAAATCATCGGTAACAACACAACACATTTGCACTTTATCCTCGACAATCGTTGCTATTAATCCAATTGCACTTTTTGCCAATTTGTTGCGTATTTCATCTCCAACAGCACGTAATTCATCAATGGAGATATTGTCTAATTTTAAAGTTAAAATTTTAATTCCTTTGTAATCGCGAGTTTTCTTAATCAATTCATCAACGGAATTTTGTAATTCCAGAATTTTCACTTTTTCAAGTTGTTTTTCCAAAGATTTAACTTTATCGTATAATTCATCTTTTTCCGACAATTTTTGATTTATTTGATTTTGTAGATTTTCGATATATAACTGTAATGCTGGTGCTGTAATAGCTTCGATACGTCGAACCCCAGCCGCAATAGCCGACTCGAATGTAATTTTGAAAAATCCAAGATCTCCGGTATTTTTCACATGTGTTCCGCCACACAGTTCAATCGAAAAGTTTTTATCCATTGTTACAACTCGAACAATATCTCCATATTTATCGCCGAAAAACATTTTGATTTTTGAATTATTTTGTGCTTCATCTAATTTCATTTCGGTTATTTGAACTTCGATTTCTTCCAAAATCTTTTGATTAACAATTTCTTCAATAACACCAATTTGTTCCTTCGACAATTTTACGAAATGGTTGAAATCAAATCGCAAATACTCATCATTAACCAACGATCCTGCTTGTTTAACATGCCCTCCAAGTACACTGTGCAAAGCTTGATGAACAAGATGAGTTGCACTATGATTCTTCATAATTTTGCGTCTTCGGATTTTATCGATTTTTGCTAATGCTACAGAGCCAAGAGCAGGTTCGAAAACATCATCGCTAATATGCACACGGGCATTGCCAGATTTTACGACATCGGTTATATTATATTTTGCTCCCGCTATAACGATTTCGCCAAGATCGGAAACCTGTCCACCACTTTCAACATAAAAAGGTGTTCTATCCAAAATAATCTTGTTATCCTCGACCCATAGCACTTTTCCTTCTGATGAAAGTTCACTGTAACCGGTAAATTCAGTGTGAAATTCAGTAGAAGGAATATGAATTTCGATGGATGTTTCCTTTCTATTCTTGCGAGAGCGATTTTTTTGCTCTTGCATTTGAACATCGAATCCGTTTTGATCAACAGCAAAATTTCTTTCGCGGGCAAGCAATTGAGTTAGATCTAAAGGGAAGCCAAAAGTGTCATAAAGTAGGAATGCATCCTCACCTTTAATTGTTTTACTTTCTTGTGTATCTGCTTTTGCTAAAATTTCCTCGAATTTTGATAAACCACGGTCAAGTGTTGCCAGGAAGGACTCTTCCTCTCCTCGGACAACTTTCTGGATGACTTCTTTATTTGTAATTAATTCTGGAAAAGTTTCACCAAGTGTATCTATGACTGTATCGACCAATTTATAAAGAACTGGCTCCATAAATCCAAGATTACGAGCATAACGGCATCCACGACGTAGAATTCGACGTAGAACATATCCGCGACCTTCATTTCCGGGAAATGCACCGTCAGAAATTGCAAAAGATAACGTACGAATATGATCGGCCATAACCCTCATTGCTATCCCATCAGGATTGATTAAATCCTTTGAATAGGATTTTCCGGCTAGCTCTGAAATTTTGCTTATTATTGGAGTGAAAACATCACTATCGTAATTTGAATTTTTGTTTTGTATTACGGATACAATTCGCTCGAAACCCATACCTGTATCCACATGCTTTGCACGAAGTGGCTCCAATTCACCACTTGCTAATCGATTGTATTGGATAAATACTAAATTCCAAATTTCAATTACATCAGGAGAACCAGCATTAACTAATTTGGCGCCACTTAAGTCGGGGGTTCGGTCGAAATGAATTTCGCTACAAGGTCCACAAGGACCGGTTTCGCCCATTTCCCAGAAATTATCTTTCTCGGCAAATCTTTGTATTCTGCTTTCGGGTAGATACTGTTTCCAAATATTAAATGCTTCGTCGTCTGTTTTATAAACAGTTGCATAAAGCCGTTCTTTTGGTAATTTCCATACATCCGTAAGTAACTCCCATGCCCAAGCTATTGCTTCTTCTTTGTAGTAATCTCCAAAACTCCAATTTCCAAGCATCTCAAAAAAAGTGTGATGGTAGGTATCCACTCCGACTTCTTCCAAATCGTTGTGTTTGCCGCTAACACGTATACATTTTTGTGTGTCTGCAGCTCGCTTATAATCTCTTTCGCCAATTTCGAGAAATACGTCTTTGAATTGATTCATTCCTGCGTTTGTAAACAATAATGTTGGATCTCCGTGTGGGACCACAGGGGAGGAGGGTACAATTTTGTGATCTTTCGATTTAAAATAATCTAAAAACGATTGTCTGATTTCTTTTGCTGTCATTTTTTATTCTTTAAAAACACATAAGACGAATTAGTAAAATAATTATGAATTGGACTCTAAGGAATTTAAAGAAAATCAATAGGTAAGTTCAATATCAACCATCTCAAATCTGACATTTATATAACTCATAATAATACTTACCTTTGAACACAACGAGGTGATTACCAACATACTTCAGATAAGGAATATACTCAAACAATGTAAGATAATAATCGTCATAAATAGTTATGTTTATAATATTTATACTTTTTCTCCTTTTAAATGCAGTTGATATATATTCAATCGAAAATAGTATTTCGAAAGGTGGTTATTACGATGTTAGCGGTCAGGTGGTATCCGATGATGACGACAAACCATTAGTTGGTGTTACGATAAGAGTAACTGATAGCAACAAGGGCACTTATAGTAACCGAAATGGTGAATTTAAATTACGTTTGGAAGAAGGATTACACCATATTGTGTTGACAATGGTTGGCAAAGAGCGTTCTATATTAATTATAGACGTAAGAAAAGACACAACCAATATTTTGTATCGTATGAGGACCAACCCGGCAATGCTTCAGAGTATAGTAGTTGTTGCAGAAGACCCCGGTATGAGAATGATGCGAAAAGCAATAGAGAACAAGAAAAGGCAAAAGAAGGAAATCAAATCCTATACATACTTACTTTATACAAAATTTGTAACTCAAACAGATACCATAACAGCTGGCAGAACCGACAATCCAACGGACAGCACGATTTTCTCGATTTTTGAATCCTACTCTAAGGGATATTATCTAGAACCTGATAAATACTTCAATCAGATAATTCAGAGACGTCAAAGTGTTAATGTACCGCCTCAAGCGAATTTTGTTGCATTTGGTACTAATCTTAATACTTATGATGATATAATAAGCATTTTAGGTGAAGAGATTTATACTCCGTTTCATGTAGACGCTCCCGAATATTATGATTTTATATTGGATACTAACTATACTGATATCCAGTCCAAAGAATTAAAAAGAATACTGGTTAATCCAACAACTGATTTAAGAAAACTTTTCTCGGGATATATTTTATCTCAACTCGGAAACATTTAAGCCAGTTTCGGTTGAATTATACCCAAATATTGCAGTAAGGTTGCCTTTCAATACCAAACTGGAACTAATACAATCATTTCACGACGAACCTTATGTAGCTCCTAAAAAGCTAGATATAACATCAACTTCTAATGCTAATATTTTAGGTATTATCCAGCCACGACTTGATATCAACTTGGTAACGTTTGCAACAAATTTTGAATATAATGTTGAATTGGATAGTAGAATATTCAATAATAGAGCGGTGGAAGCCGACAAAATGGCTGACGAATTTGACAGTCTTTTTTGGTCACGTAATATTTTGATAGAATTAACTCCAGATGAAATAGCAGCTTACGAAGCTATCCGTAAGTTCAGAGAAGCTCCTGATTATGCTCAGGGCACAAACTTCTTCACTCATTACCTTTCGCCAATAACCAGACAATTAAATAAATTAGGGCGACGTCCATTTACCGGATGGGAGGATATGCTAATTTTTAATTCAATAAAAGGATTCAATCCAGCAATTTCGGTACGAGATGACATCTGGGGCAATTATAATTATGGATTTATACTTGGATATGGTTTTGCTGATAGAAAAGTAAATTACGAGGTAATGTTAGGAATAGCATTGGATGAATTCAAGCAGTATCAATTAAGGTTTAACTTTTTCAATACTCTATTTCGTTCGGACGACCCCAATTTGGTTAGAACTTCCACGATCACATTTACAAGTTTATTAACTGGGTATGATTATGGTGATTATTACTACGGAAAAGGATATGAAGTATCTCTATCGGCAGAATTTGGTCAACTAAGGTTTATCCGAAGGGATGTTTTCGAACGACCTGTTTTATACAAATTGTTTTTCCGTTCCGAACATCAGAGCAACGCAATAAGAAATACAGATTTTTCGGTATTCAGCAGTAAAGATGAAAGATTAAATCCACCAATTATCGATGGATTGTCCAATTCTTTGGGATTTGAAATCAATTGGAATTTTAACAAAGCACGAAGATTATCGACAATTGGTTTCCATATCGGTGGTGAAAATATCATCTAAAGAGTATTTAAAATCAGATTTTGAGTATTTACGTTTGAATTTCCTAATGAACTGGCGCCAGAAAACTTTTCCCCTTGCCCGATTAGATATCAGATTGGGAGTTGGTTTATTAGTTGGTGATATTATTCCGCAAAAGTTTTTCAGTATTGAGTCTTCATCTTCGTTAATCTCTGCAAATACTGCTATGAGAGGTGCCAAGGAGAAAGAATTTTATGGCAACAAGTATTTCACTCTTTCCTTCGAGCATAATTGGGGAGAGATAATACCAGGTTTAATCAGAATTCCCAATATTGCTGAATTTGGAGTGGAATTTATAAATTATTTTAACTTAGCTTATTCTTATTTTGATAAAAGTACAAAATATGCTTCATACCAGGGACAATACTTTATTCCCAATTCAACCGCTTCCACTTCGGATAGATGGTACTATGAAGTAGGTTTGGGATTGAACCGTCTGTTTTTATTTCTACGGACTGATTTGACTATTAGATTAAGCCAGGTTGACCGTCCTCGATTCTTCTTCACAATTACAACCACTAACTTTTAACTTTTTATCAAAAAAAATATTCTACCTTGTGGAATATAAAAGATTTGATGCAAAATTTCTTAGATGTTATCGTAAAACTTCTTAATTGTTTGCACAACAAATTCGATTTGTTCCTCGCTCAATTCTGGGTATACTGGCAACGATAGTACTGTATCGGCAAATCGATTGGCAACCGGATAATCTGCATCGTTGCAATTTAAATAGTTGAAACACTCTTGCCTATGGAATGGAACTGGATAATAAATATCGCAACCGATAGAATTTTGTGATAAAAACTCTTTTAACTTATCTCTATTAGGAACCTGTATTGTAAACTGATTATAAATATGATGATTAGGTTGTCCGCTATCTTGATAAAGCTTTGTCGGAAAAATAACTTTATCTAACAAATTGTATTTTTCGAAGAAATCCCGATATAGTTTTGCATTTTTCTGACGACCACGATGCCAGCTTTCAAGGAATTTCAATTTAATATTCAAAACAACTGCCTGTATTGCATCCAAGCGGAAATTTCCACCAATAAATTTATGGTAATATTTCGGATTCATTCCGTGATTGCGCATTTGCTTCAACTTCGTTGCCAATTCGTCATTATTTGTGGCAATCAAACCACCATCACCAAACGCACCTAGATTTTTTGATGGATAAAACGAGTAACATCCCATATCACCTATTGAACCCACAAAACGACCATCTTTGTATTGTGTTCCTAATGCCTGTGCAGCATCTTCGATAACGGGAATATTGTATTTTTGTGCAATTTTTGTAATCTCGTCCATGTTGGCAGATTGTCCAAACAAATGGACGGGCATGATTGCTGTGGTTTTAGAAGTAATTTTTGATTCAATAAGTTGCGGGTCGATATTAAATGAGAGCGGTTCGCTATCAATAAAAATTGGCTTTGCAAATAATCTTGATACACATCCAGCTGTTGCAAAAAACGAGAATGTTGGTAAAATAACTTCATCGTCTGGTCCGATACCCAAAGCCATTAAAGCCATCAGAATGGCATCGCTTCCGCTCGAAACAGCAATTGTGTGTTTAACTTTTAAATAGGCTGAAAGGTTTTTCTCTAATAATTCAACATCTGCACCCAAAATACACAATTGAGTACGAGCTATGCGCAACAATTCTGGTTCAACTTCATTTGCAATTTTTGCATATTGAGCCTTCAAATCTAATAATGGAACATTCATGATTTTGTAAAATTTTAAATTTTAAAAAATGCAAATTATGGAAAAATCAAGATTCAATTATAAAATGAGGAAAAGATTGTTTAGTTCTGAAATTTACCAGAAAAATATTATCTTAGTTTATTATTTCCTTTTATCACGATAATTCTTCGGCTTATTCAATGGTTTTGGAGCACCCGGAATTGTCCTGCCTTGCTTAGCAGCAATTTCCTGGGCTTCACGCATCTTCTTTTGTAACCAACCTTCTTTCTTTGGCATCTTTTTTAAATCTTCCAAAGTCAATTTACCCTTCGAAAAATTATTCATATACCATTGCGTAGCAATACTTACAAGATTGAAAGTAAAGTAATACAAATTTAATCCGGAAGGAAGATAATTGAATAGTAAAGTCATCATCACGGGCATTATATAAATCATCGATTTTTGTCGAGGATCGGTAATCATCTGTTTTTGTTGGATAAACAAAGTAATACCCATTAATAGAGCAAGACCTGAGAGTTGACTAATTCCCATCAGGGAAAACCCAAAATCGATAATTTTGTCGGGCACAGATAAATCAGTAATCCATAATGTGAATTCAGCTTGTCGCAATTCGATAGCATTACGTAAAACCGAATACAATGCAAATAGAATTGGCATTTGCAAAAGAATAGGTAAACAGCCACCCATAGGATTTATTCCATATTCCGAGTAAACTTTCATCGTTTCTTGCTGTTGCTTTTGCATATCGTCCTTGTACTTTTCTCGTACTTGGTTTATAATTGGTGCTATAATCTGCATTTTCTGAGAAGAACGCATTTGTGGCAAAGACAATGGATGGAGCAATAACTTCATGAGTAAAGCAAATATTAGTAATGATACTCCAAAGTTTGGAATAAAGTTGTGGATAAATTTGAAGATTGGTAACATAAAATATTCACCAATTTGACGAATACCATACCGGAAACCTAAATCGACTAAACCTTCCACACCATATTTCTTAGCAACATTATAATCAAGAGGTCCGCTAAAAATCTGGTAATTCTGCTCGGAAATTCCGCCAGAGTATGGTATTCTGAACTCGATAGAATATATTTTTGCTAACCCATTATTCGGAAAATGCTTCTGTATTCCATCTATATCGACTGTTCCATCGAATGATTTGTAGGGTTGAGGAATTAATGCAACAGCAAAATATTTATTTTTTATTGCAGCATAGTCGATTAACCCAGTATGGCTTTCATTTACTCCTTCATCCTTTGCATCAAGGTCGTCCAAATCTCCATTCAAGGATGCATACGCATGAGATGATGATGCTTCGTCCACGCTATTGCCTTCTTGATTTTTAATACCATTACCCCACACGATTCGGAAACCACTATTAGGCACGTATTCGTCCATATTAACTATCTCAGTATTATAGTTAAATGCATAGGATGAACCATAAAATATATAATGAATTTTAATCGCTGCTTTTTCATTCAGTTGAAGAGAAAAACTAATTTTCACAGAATCCTTCTCGTCCAATTTTAAAGTATCTTGGTTGAATTCAGTTGTAAAGAATAAATCTCTAGTATCAATTAAGTTATTCTGAAGAGTCCTAAAAGAAAGAAACAAATCTCCTTTCTTAGAATTTATTAGATTAACAGGATTGCCATTCCAAGTGAGAAAATTATTGATAATTAATTTTCTGATATTTGCACCCTTGTTTGCAAGAGTAATTTGATGATATTTTGTTTTAACAGTAATAGTTTTATAGTTACCACTTGTGAAAGGTGTGAAGTATCCAAATTTTTGATCCTTGTCATCAATTTTTTGAATTTTTTTGTCAACATTGACAGAATCTTTTAATTGAGGAGTTGTGTCTTTTACGACCGAATCCTTTGCTAGAACATCTTTAAACTTTTCGTTTGGCTCCACTGGTCTTTGCTCAGTAGAGAGGTACATCATCCATACGATAATGATACCGGTAACTAATAGTAATGCTAATACGCTTTTCTTGTCCATATTTGTCAAATTTAAGAATTACAAATTTATTTAGAAAAAAACTTTTTTATGTTAATTTTATTAATTTTTTCTGGAACTGGATCTAACCCACCTTTATTGAAAGGGTTGCAACGGACAATACGTTTAATTGACAAAATTGTTCCATAAAAGGCACCAAACCTATTAATAGATTCCATTGAATATTCCGAACAAGAAGGATAGAACCTACAAGAAGGTGGCAACAATGGTGAAATTACTTTCTTATAAAACTTTAATATTAGAAGGAGTATTTGCTTCAATTTTCTTCATTTTGTTTAAAATAATATCAAATGCATTATATAATTTCGGTTCTACATCGGTTAGTTTAATTTGTCGAGGATTATTAATCTGTTGCCCGTTCCAGGTAATTAATATTGCTTGCGTTTTTATTAATTGTTCATTGTTTTGATTTGATTTTATAAAGTTCCTCAAAGAAACTTTAATTAATCTTTTTATTCGATTTCTTACGACTGCTTTTTTAAAGCTTTTCTTAGGTACCGAAATTCCTACATATATTTTGTAAGGATAGGGTTCTTTACCTTTTATCAGCAATTCATTTGGTTTGGCACATATTGCAATAAAAAGGTTATCGAACCTGTATTTTTTTGCTAACTCATAAGCTTTCTTAAAAGAATTAAAGCCCTTTAAAGGGCTGTAATTCAGAATTTGTTTCATTTTCGGTACTTCAATTTAGAAATGCTTTGGCTCATCACTAACTGTTAGCTTATGTCTTCCTTTTGCACGTCGAGCTGCCAACACTTTTCTTCCGTTCTTGGTAGCCATTCTCGAGCGAAAGCCGTGTTTATTACGACGCTTACGCAAACTTGGTTGAAATGTCCTTTTCATATTTAAACCTAATAATTTTTATTTTCTATTTTATAGAGAATTACAAAAATAACAAAATATTACTAATTACCAATAAGTTAATTAATTTTTTTTATTGTTTTAAGTGGAGTATTTCTTAACTAAGCCTCTTTTTGTCTTAGTGTATTTTAAAAGTATTTGAAAATATTAAACAGTTGCTTTCCTCGATGCAAAGACAAAAAAAACTATTCACTTTAGAGTCATAGTAGGTTTGTTACGGGTAATTACTGTTAAGAGATTTGACATTGATTATTTTTTCCAATTGGATAATGAGTATTATGCAAGTGCATTGTTTGAATTTTGTATTGAGTTAGGAAAAGAAATTTATTATTCATACTATTCATATCTTAATGCATCGACTGGATCTAACGAAGCGGCTCTCATTGCAGGTAATACTCCAGACAGCAATCCCAAAATTAGTGAGATTATCAATGATATGAATACCCATTTAGTCGATATTGCAAAACTTGTTCCCAATGCAATGCCGAGCATCCCGCCACCAAAAACACCGAGCAATATTCCAAGTAAACCACCAAGCATTGTTAATACAATAGTTTCGGAAATAAATTGAACCAAAATCCAGCGTTTTTTTGCTCCAACGGCTTTACGAATTCCGATTTCGCGTGTTCGTTCTTTAATAGTGATTAGCATAATATTTGTAATTCCTACTCCTGCGGCAATTAAAGCAATCAAACCTGAAAATACTCCAAAATAGGTAAGATAGCCCGTTAAACTGCTAAATTGGTCGGATAATGATTCATTTGTCTGTACCTCGAAATTATTTAATTGCCAAGGTTTTAAATTCCTAACTATCCTCATTTGTCCGATTGTCTCGTCCAAAATGTAGTTGAATGAAATTGGGTCGTCAGTTCTAACTATCAAAGTTAAGTCCTGTTCAGATTCCGATGAAAAATAAGTTAAATAGTTGCTAATTGGAATTAAGACAACATTGTCCTGACTTTGTCCTAGCATAGCACCCTTGGGTTTGAGAGTTCCAATAACAGTATATGATTTGTTGTTTATTTTAATGCTTTTTCCAATTACGTCTTTTTCCTTGGGAAAAATTTTGACAATGATATCTCTACCGATAACAGCAAAATTATTCGAATATTCAATATCATTTTGTAAAAATGGCCTACCTTCTAAAATTTCTGCGTCAGAAATTGTGAAATAATTGTGATCGACTCCAGCAAGGAAAACATCTGGATCTGTTTCCAGGTTAACTGATTTTATTTTTAAACCTGCACTCCGTGCAGTTCCAGATACTATTGCAAAATCTAGAACTCTGTCTTGTAAATCGAGATATTGGCGAAAAGTAATTTCGGGACGATTGCGGTATTTCCACCAGTCGTGCCCTCCCATTTGTATTGCTGGCATTCTTGTAATAAAAAAGGAATATCTGCCAAGAGATTCAATTTGCTTATTAACAGTACTATCGATAGAATTAACTAACGAACCCGAAAATGTAATAGCAAAAACACCAATAGTGATACTTAATAAAGTAAAGAAAGCTCTTAACTTTTGAGTACGAATCGAATAGAATGCTTGATAAATTATGTCTAGAAATTTTTCCATTATTCATACCTTAAAGCTATTACTGGGTCGAAATTAGAAGCGCGTATTGCTGGTACCAATCCAGCAAATATTCCTACAAAGATCGAAATAACCGAAGCAATAATCAATAAATCGTAAGGCATAAATGGAGAAAGGAATGCTACCTGAGGAACATATTCTATCACAAATGTACCTGTGATGTAGGCAATTAACGAAGTGAAAAAGAATGATATGATTGCACCTAGTAATGAAAGCAACATTGCTTCGAAAACAATCTGGAATAGAATTGTTCTCTTATTAGCACCTAATGCTTTTCTGATTCCAATTTCCCTGGTGCGTTCGAATATTGAAACAAACATAACGTTGATTATTCCAATAATTCCAACAACAAAAGAGAGTAGAGTCATTCCTATACCTACCGACCACACTACTGTTCTGATGATTTTTACTTGATCTTCGAAAGCTTTGCTTTCATTGATTGAAAAATCATTTTCTTCACTTGGTTTCAGATTTCTGATAATCCGCATTTTACCTTCTACTTCTGCTCTTGCATTGTCTAAATTTTCCTCCGAACCAGCTTTGACCGCAATCGAAAAAGTGCGTCTAAACTTGCCGAATGTTTTAAGAAATGTGGAGAGAGGCATATAGACAATATTATCAATGAAATCAAAAAATGTAGTTCCTTGTTTTTTTAGTACTCCAATTATAAGAAAATTATGACCTTCTATCTTAATTGTTTTACCAATTGCATCACCTTTGGGAAACATAGTTTCATAAACCTTCCAACCTAAGCAAACAACATTAGCTGAGTATTGGTCTTCATTTTCACCAAAGAATCTACCGTATTCGATTGAACCACCTGGGGTATATCCAAACTGATAGTATGTGCCTTGGGCAGTAATGCCTTGATATTTATTTGGACCATATTTGATTTCGGCTTGCCATCGACGAGCAACAGGAACAGCAAGTTCCACACCTTGTAGTGTCTCAATGAGTTTATTAGCTTGTTGTAAAGTAATATTTGGACGATTACGGACTTCCTTCCAAGATTTACCACCAGCCCAATCATGCTTATCGACATACATAACATCGACTCCCATCATTTTGAAGGAATCGCTCATTGCTTTATCCAATCCCGAAAGAACCCAGCCCATCAATAAAACGAACGATATTCCAATTACAACTCCAAGAGAAGCCAAAAACGAACGCATTCGATTAACTTTGATTGAATCCAAAGCTTGCTTGAATGCTTCCCGAATTTCAAAGAATCTTACCATTAGGCAATAACCGGATTTGGATTACTGAAATCATCAATAACGATTCCATCTCGTAATTTGATTATTCTGTGGGCATGTCGGGCGATATCTTCTTCGTGAGTAACCAAAATGATACTATTACCTTTTTTCCATAAATCGGAAAAAAGTTTCATTATTTCTTCACCAGTTTTTGTATCCAAATTACCTGTTGGTTCGTCAGCAAAAATTAAACTTGGATTATTAACCAATGCACGCGCAACAGCGACTCTTTGACGTTGTCCTCCCGAAAGCTCTGTTGGTTTATGGGTCATTCGATCTCCCAAACCAACGTCTTGGAGTGCCTTAACAGCTTTGTCGTATCGTTCATCTTTGGAGATTCCAGAATAAATAAGAGGTAATTCGACATTTTTAATGCAATTGGCTCGGGGTAATAAATTAAAGGTCTGAAATACAAATCCGATTTTTTTGTTCCTGATTTCAGCAAGTTGATTGTCATTTAACGAACTAACGTCATCACCATCCAAATAGAAACTACCAAAGGAAGGTGTATCCAAGCAACCTAAAATACTCATCAAAGTTGTCTTTCCCGATCCCGATGGACCCATAATTGCAACATATTCATTATACTTTATTTCTAAGTTAATATCCTTCAAAGCAACAACCTGAGCGGCTTCCATTTGGTAAACCTTGCTTAAACCTTCGGTTTTTATGAGTACATTATTATTATCCATCGATTCACTTCTTTTTACTTTGCAATTTCGATTCTTTCTTCTGCACAGTTATTCGAGAACCATCTTCCAATAATTTAGAGATTGCCTGAAAACTACCTGAGACGACTTCGACCCCTAAATCCAATCCATCAGTTATTTCAATATAGCCATCGTCGGATATACCAGTTTTTACTACTTTTGATTTAACTTTATCCTTATCTCGAACGAAAACAATTGTTGGTGGACGTTTTTTAATCTTGGTTTCCTCGTCGTCCTTAACTTGACGAATGCCAGGCCCATCTTCTAAATTATTCATAGTACGTACAGTTACTGACTGTAAGGGTACAGATGGGATGTTGTATTTAGTTTCGGTAGTAATTTCGGAATTACAACTCATTCCTGGCCTTAGTCGTGGGTCGGGATCTATCAATCTTATTTTTACGCTAAAATTAGTTGATTGGTCTTGAGTTACAGCATTAGTTTGTATTGCAGAATGACCAATTTCGATAACGATTCCTTTAAGAACTAAATCGGGTAGTGCATCAATCTCCACAGAGGCAGTATCACCTTTTCGAACAAGTACAATATCGTTCTCGTCAACTTCGACAATGGCATTCATAACCGTTAAGTCAGAAATTCTCAACATTTCGGTACCTTGGAACTGCTGTGTTCCCAAAACCGTTTCGCCAATCTCTGCATTACGTTTTGTAACTACGCCATTAATGGGGGAATAGATAGTTGTTCTATCAGCATTTTTAAGTACTTGTCGGAGTGATGCTTGAGTTTGCTCAAGTCGTGCAAGGGCTGATTTGTAATTTGATGTCAAAGCCTGAAAATTTGAATTATATGTATCGAACTCCTGTTGGGAAATATATTTATTTTTAAATAATTCCCTTGCACGGTTAAAATCAGCTTCGGCTAATTTGAGTTTTTCTTTTATGGATTCGGCATCCATTTTAGCTGCATCAACGGAAGCTCGACTCTGATCCACCATTGTTTGAACTATATCCGGTTTGATTCGGATCAGAATATCTCCTTTTCTTACTGTATCGCCTTCTTTAACATTCAATGTTATTACTTCACCGCTTGTTTCTGGTGATATTTTTACTTCAGTTTCAGCTTGTATCTTTCCAACTGCTGATACCTTCTGAATAATTGTCCTACTGCTGACTTTTTCGAATGTAACCTCGATAGGTTTAGCTTCCCTGTTCGAAAACATAAACATTACAATCACAGCCAAAAGTAGTATTGAAACAAAAATTATTATGTTTCTTTTTTTGTTATTTTTCTTAGCCATTGATTTTATTCCAATTTTTATTAATCATTAACATTATGAGAAGCATCAGTTACTTCTTTTCGGAAATATATTGCGGTTTTTGAAACTCTATCGTATATTGCTTGTTTGGATGCCGCAAAACAAAAGAGAAAAGCACCCAAAATTATGAAACTAAAAAAACCAGCTATGCTATTAATGAACTTCATCCAAGTGAAAACATAAATAACTTGAATTGTTGAATCCAAATGCTTAAGCACAAATCTCGTTATTAGTTGTCCATTCGAGGCATATTTCATAGCTTCATCTGCTATTACAATTCCCATAGCCATTTTGCCAGGAGTTGCCTGGAAGAAGATTTCCATCGAATAATATATGAATGTAATCAATAATGTAAAGGGTAAATAACCTTTCTCCAATTCATCCATAAAGGCAGGATCCATCAAATTTTGTAAGTTCAATGTATCCACATCAGGTAGAAATTTAAAAACAACTCCAAAAACACCTGAAACGATAATTACAATAAAAATATCGATGATTGCTGCAGCAACTCTTCTGCCAAATCCAACACGATAGTCGAAAATATTGTATTGTGGATTATAATCAGGCATCATCTGTCTAAATTTATCTTGGTTCTGTTGATATTGGTTAAAATCTTCCATAATTTATCCTTTTTTAATTTAATATTCCAGTTGAATACTCTACTTCTTTTTGGGAGAGCAGGTAGTAATAGTAACTTGATATCTTGTTAATCTGAGCCAACAAATACTGACTGTTTGCTTGAATAAGATCTGTAATACTTGCTGTACCGACATTGAATCTTTCCTGAAGGACTTTGTAATTCATCTCTGCGGCAACCAATGATTTTTCAGCAATTTTGATTTGTTTTTCTGATGCTTCCAAATTCAAAAAAGCTTGCTCCACATCTCTGCGAATGCTTTTTTCTAAGGTTAAGAGTTGAATTTGTTGAGATTTGTAGTTAAATTCTGCAAATTGAATTTGAGTATTAGTTTGGAATCCATCAAAAAGTGGCAAACTTAAATTTAAACCAAGATAACTCCTTCCTTTGTCGCCAAAATCTGTAAATTGTGAATTACTCCAGGTCCATCCACCACCTAACTGTATTCTTGGATAGTAATTTGCTTGAATAGCTCTGATTTGATAGTTGCGAGAATTTAATTCTTTCTCTGCTGCTTTGTAGTCCGAACGGTTTCTTAATGCTTTTTGTACAGCATCTTCGAAAAAACCTATATAGTTTCTAAATTTGACATATTCCTTTTCATCGACCGAAAATACAGGATCATCGGTAAAAAACTCGATCTTATAATTTGGATTTATCCCAATTAATGCTAATAAGTTTGCTCGGGCAATGTTTAAATCATTTTCTGAACGGGCTAACTCCAATTCAAGATTTCCGATTTCGGCCTCTTTGGAGTAAACAACATTGATTGGTAATTGACCAACCTGATTTTTTGCTTTAATGCTCTCCAGTTCTTTTACTCCTTTGTCCAAATTATCTTGTCTTGTACTTAGGATCTTCTTCTTAGAGGCATAGTCGAAAAATAATCGAT
>CAYOPF010000042.1:0-252 GCA_964405755.1 uncultured Chloroherpeton sp. | reverse complement strand
TTGCTTTGTTCAAATGTTAATTTTGTTTTATCGTAATTATCCGAAGCCGATTGAAAATTGGCTTCGCGAGCAAAACCATCAAATAGGTTTAATCCTAAATTAACCCCCATGTTGTAGGAATTGGGGGGAGTTTCTCCGATGGGTATTATCTGACCACCGACATTGACAGTTTTTCCACCAGTTGAGTTTAGCTGTCTGGAATATCCCATAGTAAATTGAGCAGAGGGGAGATAACTGCCGAAAGCACTTTTA
>CAYOPF010000041.1:6789-20819 GCA_964405755.1 uncultured Chloroherpeton sp. | reverse complement strand
CTCGCGACCCTAACCTTGGCAAGGTTATGCTCTACCAACTGAGCTATTCCCGCTTGATTTTGGACTACAAAATTACGAAAGAATTTGTTATTGTCCAAATTTATATTAATTTTTTTTAGAACAAAGAATAAACAAGAACAAATATCATACCAAAATCAGGTTTTATATATTTTTTGATTAATTTTTTCGATGTAATTTACTTTTGCCAGAAATAAGCCCATTGGAGGTGCAAAATATATGTATTTTGATCTATCGGGATTATTTAAGTATTCACTAAGGTATGACAAATCATATTTACCTCTCTCGAAATCGAGCATCGAACCGACTAATCCTCTCACCATTCCATAAAGAAAATGATTAGCTTCTATAGTAAACTTTAATGTGTTTTGGTTTTCGAAATTCCACCCTGATTGATTTATAATACAAATATTATTTTTTATATCGGGGTTGAATTTGGAAAATGTTGTAAAGTTGTTACTTCCGAGAAAAAGTGTAGCGGCTTTATTCAATAAATCAACATTCAATTCCTTGCGTGACCTTGTAACAAAATTGCGCGAAAACACATCCGAACCCCAACTGATATAATAATTATACACTCTTGATTTTGCATCGAATCTTGCGTTAAATTTCTCATTAAGATAAATTGCATTAACAATTCTTATATCGCCGGGTAATGCAGAATTGAACGCTACAATCAGTTTATCTTCGGGTATAATTTTTTCATTTAATTCTGCAGAAGCAACTTGGCCACGGGCGTGAACACCTGCGTCGGTCCTACCAGACCCAATAATTTTGATACTTTGGTTTGTGAGCTTGAACCAGACTTGTTCGAGGATTTCTTGAATAGTTATGGCATTAGGTTGGATTTGCCATCCCGAATAATTTGTTCCATCATATTCAATAAGTAAAACAAGTGTGTTCATAAATTATTTTTGAATATTTTCGTTTAATTTATCATAAAAAGAATTACAAAAATGAAAAATATTTGGTTAATAATAGCATTTCTCCTAACAAATTTATCTTTATTGTTTGGAAACAAAATTTTAATCCCAATGGATTTGGCACAGGCAGATCATTTAAAATCATACGGAATCGTATATTGGCACTTAACCAATGGTAATAATGCAGATTGGCTTTTAAACTATCGTGGTGGATCGTTCCTGTTAAATCAGGATGAGAAATTTATAGCGGAAGCACGGATTAGGGGTATCTCTTTCGAAATAATTTCTGATAATGAAGCTGAAAATATACAAAGTCTGCTTAAAAGCGATAAATTCAATGGAGATGTTGTTTTATTAGAAAAGGCACCCAAAATTGGAGTATATGTAACACCAGGCATTGCTCCCTGGGATGACGCTGTTCGTATGGCACTTGAATATGCAGAGATAAAATACGAAACCTTGTGGGACGAGGAAGTATTGAACAATAAACTTAAAGAGATAGATTGGCTTCATGTTCATCACGAAGATTTTACTGGGCAGTATGGAAAATTCTGGGCAAACTACAGAAATCAACCTTGGTACATCCAACAAGTTCAAATTAACGAAAGCATGGCCAAGAAAATGGGTTATCCAAAAGTATCAGAAATGAAGAAGGATGTAGTGCTTAAGATGCGCGAATTTATTGCTAATGGTGGATATATGTTTGGTATGTGCAGTGCAACTGATACTTGGGATATTGCTCTCGCTGCGTTGAATGTTGATATATGTGCTGAAATGTTCGATGGCGATCCCGCCGATCCCAATGCCAATTCCAAACTCGATTTTACTCAAACTCTTGTATTCGAGAACTTTACCTTAGAAATGGATCCCTATGTATATGAGTTCTCAAATATCGATATTCCCATCGATCCTTACAATCTTAATTCTCAGGGGGATTTCTTTACTTTATTTGATTTTTCTGCAAAATTCGATCCAATACCAACTATGGTAACTCAAAATCACGCTAACATTGTTCGTGGATTCTTGGGTCAAACTACTGGTTTTAAGAAAAAGTATATTAAAAATAATGTGATAATTCTTGGCGAAAAAGAAAGTACAGAGGATGTGAAATATTTATTAGTGAATTTTGGAAAAGGTTTCTTAGCTTGGTTTGGAGGGCACGATCCTGAGGATTATCAACATCTTGTGGGCGATCCAGCTACTGATTTGAACCTATATAAAAATTCACCTGGATATAGATTAATACTTAACAACGTATTGTTCCCGGCGGCAAAAAAGAAAACATTAAAGACTTAACTAGAGTATTTTTCAATATATACTTTTAATATTTTAACGCCTGAACTCGTACCAATTCTAGATGCACCTGCATCTAACATCTTTAATGTGTCCTCGAATGAGCGGATTCCACCAGAGGCTTTTACTTTGGTAACTCCATTACAGTTTTCTTTCATAAGTCGTACATCATCAACAGTTGCGCCAGTTCCAATAAACCCAGTTGAAGTCTTAACAAAATCTGCTCCACAATCACTTACTATCTTTGTTGCAAGGATTTTTTCATCATAATTTAGTAAACTTGTTTCGATTATAAACTTTGTAACTACATTCAATGATTTGGCAATATCGTTGATTAATTGTATTTCGTCGGCATATCGCTCAATTTCACCACTTTTCAAAAATGTATTGTTAACGACAATATCAACTTCGGTTGCACCATTTTCTATAGCTTCGTCCATCTCTAGAAGCTTAACAGGGGTGATACTTGCTCCAAGAGGAAAACCAATAACTGTGCACAATTGAACTTCTGTTCCACATAAAAAATCTTTGGCATAAATTAAAAAATTTGGGAGAATACATACTGATGCAAAATTATTTGCAATGGCTTCGCCGCATAAATTTTTTACAAGCTGGTTAGTGGAATCTGGTTTCAGTAAAGTATGGTCAATTGACTTTGCTAATTCAATAAGAGTTACCATATAATTCCTCTTTTTTGTAATTTAGTTGAAATTTTAATACAAAAATATAAAATGAAAAGAAGAGATTTAATAAAAACAGCAATTGCATCATCATTTTTTTTTCTCGGAAATCAAACAGATATAAAATCCTTTCAATCAAACGATGTAAAAAAAATTAAACCTCAGCGATTAAAGCCAGGAGATAAGATTGGTATTGTTGCTCCGGCAACCTTTGCTCCGAAAACTGAAGAAATTGATAGAGCAATTCAAGCTGTTGAAGCACTAAATCTCGTCCCTGTTTTTGGAAGTACTTTTCGTGATAAAACTGGATGGAGGACAAAACCCATTGAACTTCGAACAGAAGAATTGATGGAGATGTTCATTAATCCTGAAATCAAAGGTATTTTCTGTATCAGAGGTGGTTATGGCTCTATTGGTATTGTAGATAAATTAAACTATAGTTTAATTGCCAAAAATCCGAAGATTTTTCTTGGATATAGCGACATTACAACTTTGTTAATTAATATTTTCCACAAAACAGGATTAGTAACTCTTCATTCTCCTATGCTTCTGTCGAATTATGATGGTTCGTTTGAATTGTTGAAACAATATTTGTTTAGCAATAAACCAATAGGATTACTTAAAAATTCTCATACGGATGAAATAAGAAAAAAGAATTATTACACGATTAAATCTGGAATAGCAGATGGAGAAATTATTGGGGGAAATCTCTCGATAATTACCTCATTAATTGGTTCTGAATATGAAATAAAATCTGAAGGAAAAATATTATTTCTAGAGGATGTAGGCGAGGAACCATATCGTATCGACCGCATGTTGCATCAATTAAGATTGGCAAAAAAATTGGATAACATCAAGGGATTGGTTTTTGGTTTATGTACCGATTGCGAACCCAAAGGGTTTCCAGTTTGGGATAAATCCCTCCTAGACGTTTTAATTGAGCATTTTGGTGGTAGAAATTATCCATCATTTTATGGACTTACGATTGGGCACACTTTTAACCAAATTCCACTGCCAGTTGGGGTTAACAGCCGATTAGACTCTACTGATGGGACAATAAATATCCTTGAAAATTATTGTGAGTAATTTTTTTATTTATTATATTCATTCTTTAAAGTTCTTGTAGAATTTTTGTAATTTTGTATTCTATACTTATTTGTTACAAAATCATAGGGTAAAATGGCTGAGAAAGAATCATTTTCGACCAACAATTTCATTAAGGCAATAATTACAGAAGATCTGAAAAACAACAAAAATGATAGTAGGGTACATACTAGATTTCCTCCCGAGCCTAATGGTTATTTACATATAGGCCATGCAAAGTCTATATGCTTGAATTTTGGATTGGCAGAGGAATTTGGTGGATTAACCAATTTAAGATTTGATGATACAAATCCTGAAAAAGAAGAAGAAGAATATGTCCGCTCGATAATGGAAGATGTCCATTGGTTAGGATTTGACTGGGAAGAAAGATTATATTTTGCTTCAGATTATTTTGATCAGTTATATGGTTTTGCTGTTCAACTTATCAAAAAAGGCTTAGCTTATGTTTGCGAACAAACTCCCGAAGAAGTTCGTGAGTATCGCGGAACATTAAAAGAACCAGGCCGCGAAAGCCCCTATCGAAACCGTTCGGTGGAAGAGAATTTAGATTTATTCGAAAGGATGAAAAATGGTGAATATCCCGATGGAAGTATGACTTTGAGAGCAAAAATTGATATGGCTTCGCCAAATATTAATATGAGAGATCCTGTAACTTACAGAATAAAAAGATCACATCACCACAGAACTGGCGATAAATGGTGCATTTACCCAATGTATGACTTTACACATTGTCTTTCCGATATGCTGGAAGGGATAACACATTCAGTATGTACCTTAGAATTCGAAGACCACCGACCATTATATGATTGGTATCTTGATGTATTGGAAACACCTTGCCATCCTCAACAAATTGAATTTGCAAGATTGAATATCAATTACACCGTTATGAGCAAACGAAAACTTCTTCAGCTTGTTCAGGAAGGATATGTCGATGGTTGGGACGATCCACGGATGCCAACCATATCTGGATTGAGAAGAAGAGGCTACACCCCAGAATCAATACGCGATTTTGCCGATAGAATTGGAGTTACCAAAGCCGAAGGTATAGTTGATATTGGATTATTGGAATTTTGTATTCGGGAAGATTTGAATAAGCATGCACAGAGAGCAATGGCAGTTATCAACCCATTGAAGGTTACAATAGAAAACTATCCCGATGAAATCGTTGATGAATTGGATGCACAAAATAATCCAGAAGATCCAAATGCTGGTAGCCGTAAAGTGTTATTTTCAAAGGTAATTTACATCGAACGAGACGATTTTATGGAAGATCCACCAAAGAAATTCTTTCGTTTAGCACCAGGACGAGAAGTTCGCCTTCGCTATGCATACTTTATAACTTGTAAAGAAGTTATAAAAAATGAGCAAGGGGAAGTTATTGAACTTATCTGTACTTACGACCCAGAGTCCCGTGGTGGAAATTCTCCAGATGGACGAAAAGTTCAGGGTACAATACATTGGGTGTCCGAAAAATATGGGAAAAAAGCAGAAGTAAGAATTTATGACCATCTATTCAACACCGAAAATCCTGATGTTGCACCCGAGGGTAAAACATTTTTAACAAACTTAAGTCCAGAATCTTTAAAAATTACCGATGCATTTGTTGAACCAATGTTGATAGATGCAAAACCAGACGAAAAATTCCAATTTGAAAGAATGGGGTATTTTTGTGTTGATTCCAAATATTCACAAGCAGGTAAACCCGTATTCAACAAAACAGTAGGACTTAAGGATACCTGGTCGAAAATTGCTAAAAAAGAATCATAGATTATTAATCTATGTCAATGATTTTTTGGTCAGATGAAACAAGAGTTTACTATAAAACTAAATTATCTTTTTATAAATCTTCTGATAAATTCAAAGATTTTTCTATTATAATCAATGGAATAATAATCGGAAAAATCCATGAATTTTGTTAGTATTTCGTTATGGTCATATCTCTGAATTTCAAGTAATTCTATATAATTATAGTAAAAAGAAATACTATCGGCAAATTGATTTGCAAATCTGGTACGATGAGTTGTGTTTTGATAAACATGCAAAATCGCAGGAAGAATCCTATCTCGCGAAAATTGATGTAACGGGGATGCCAATCGATGTTCAGTTTCAGTTGTACCAAACGCGTTTAGGAACCAACTTTTGTAGGAACCATTAATTACTTTAATGAATTCGGGAATATTTAATCCAGCTCCATCTAAATTAATGATACACTGAATGTTTCTACCATCCAATTTATAATCAGAGAGAAATTGGGGCATTAACCCTAAAGTTAAGGCTATATTTCCACCTGCTGAATGTCCTATCAAACATATTTTTGATGTGTCGCCACCTATCAGTGGAAGAAATTTCATAAGGAACGAAAATGTCTTTGCTACATCACGCACATGGTCGGGGTATTTAATACGATTTTGATTGTTCAAATCTACTGGGTTAGGTGATAGTCGATAATTCGTCGATACAAAGATAAAGCCACTATCCAAAATTGACCTAATTTTCTGTGAATCAAATTCTTTGCTACCTGAATTCCATCCACCTCCGTGAATATATAGCATTATTGGACGCAACCCATTGCCATTTACTTTAAAGTAAACATCCAATTGATTTCGAACTGAATCCTTATCAATTTGAATATCGTAAGGAATGTTTTTGAAAACAAAGACAGAATCCAATTTTTGTAGACGTTCTAAAAACATTGAAGGAATTGCACTCAGATTTTGTGCAAAAATTTCTTTTGCGAAAATTAAAAGGAAAAAATAAAATATAAAAAAATATGTGTTCTTTGAGATTTTCATTTTGAAATTGAGATTATAAATATATGTTTAATTTTTTATTTTATCCAAATTGCATTAATCGAAAAACTACTTAAGAGCATAATTATTGCAAACCAACCAAGAATCATCCTTCCACTTCCAATTGGCGATTCATCAATTGCTGGTGGGTGATTTAGCTTTACAAAAAATTTACCAATTATACCCCACAGAAACCAACCAGCCCAAAATTGCGAAAGTATAGGAGCAGATTTATAGAGCCAATCCAATTTGGGATATAAATACTGTTGAATACCGAGCATAATCTCACTATTGAAACTGCCTTGAAGAAAAACGTAAACTTCGTAAACTGAACCAAGCGTGCCAATAAATAATAAAGTCCACATTGTCATTCTTGCAATAATCAGATGTTTCTTACTGCCAAACATTGCATATAATATATGCCCACCATCGAGTTGCCCCATTGGTAGTAAATTCATTGAAGTTACAAATAGTCCAAACCAACCTACATTAAGAAATGGAAAATGGTAAATCTCGTTCATAGGTGGCATAAATCGACCTTCGGGAACATATAACCACCTTAAAAAGGAAAATAAAAGTGTATCCCCAAAATGTAGTCCTGTGGAGGGAATAATTCCACCAAGTTCTGTTAAGTATTCAGGGTGAATTCTGAATATATCATATTGATTGGGCAAATACGCAAAACCTATTAATAAAAAAATGATACTAACGACAAAACCAGCAAGAGGTCCTGCAATGCCCACATCGAATAGAGCTTTCTTTGATTGGATGGGTTCCCTCATCCGAATAACTGCTCCAAAAGTTCCAAAGTTCAATACAAACGGAACAGGGAAAGGGATATAATATGGTAAAGAAGTATTGAATCCATGGTAACGTGCAGCAAAGTAATGTCCAAACTCATGGAAAGATAAAAAAGTGAGTATCAATACGGCATAAAGCCAGCCATAAATCCAGTTAGAAATTTCCAGGAAATTGTAATTTCCCCATTGAGCACCAGCAACCGAGCAGGTAATAAATGTAAGAATAAAAAGAAGGATATATTTGAAATAATTCTCTTTAGGTTTTGATAAAGTTGTCATTTTAAAAGTTAATTTTAGGTAAAATATGTTGAGTAAAATCTGAAAATGTGAAGCCAGCTAAGTCCTTTTCGGAAACAGTAGGATGAGTAATTTGCCAATTAATATTCAATTCTGGAGAGTCGTATCTAATAACAATTTCGCCATTACTATTCCAGTAATCTGTTACTTTATAATTCACAATAAGCTCATCCGACATGGATAAAAATCCATTAGCAAAGCCAAATGGAACCCATAATAGAACATTGTCCGAATCATTTATTATAAATTCGGCATGTTTGCCGTAAGTGTCGCCAGGGCGAAAATCTAATTCAATGAATTTAGCCGTTCCTTTCACTACTCTGATTAATTTAGATTGCTTAGGAATATATTGCAAATGCAATCCACGAATTACATTATTATACGAAATTGATTGATTCTCTTGAACAAATGAGTCGTTGATTCCGAGACCGGAAAGCATATCAGTTCTGAATACTTCAGAAAAAAAACCTCTTTCATCCCCGAATTTCTCAAATTGAATTAATTTAATTGCACCAAAGACCTCTTGAATCAATTTCATTTAAAGATATTCCTTAATTCCTTTTGATTTTAGATGCTCCAATATGAATTTGATACCGGAACTGCTGCCTCGGCGACATATAAAAGTAGAAGATGGGGTTTCTACAATTATCAGATTATCTATATCGTAAGTCGTAACCAAACGATCTCTTGAAATAATTAATGAATTTCGGGTATTATGGGTAACAACCTCGCCACTAATATGATTACCAGAAGTGTCCTTCATAGACAAACGATACAATTCATCCCACGAACCAACATCACTCCAATCAAATTTGCTCACTACACAAAAAACATTCTTCGATTTTTCTAAAATTCCGTTATCGAAAGATATTGGTGTAATGGAACGATAGGCAGTGTCAAGTTCTTCAGCAAAATTTGGTTGTTCAAATGTTGACTCTAATTTATTAAAAACCTGATAATAATTTGGCAAATGTTGGAGTAGTTCAGTTTCGAAATTACCAAGAGAAAAAGCAAAAATTCCGCTGTTCCAAACAAAATCACCGGCATTAATAAACCGTTCGGCGGTTCTTGCATCTGGTTTTTCGGCAAATGTTCTCACCCACCTTACTCCTAACTCATAAAGTTCATTTTGCATAAACCTACCTTCGTCGAGTTGGATATATCCAAACTGTGTGTCGGGATTTTCTGGCTTAATTCCAAGAGTTATAATTCCAGATAATTGCTCTGCCGATTTTTGGGCGATTTCTAAACTATTGCCGAATTCGTACATATTCGAAATTTGGTGATCTGATGGAAACATAAAACAAGTGGTATCTACCGGATACTTCTTATGTAAGTGATAGTAAGAATATGTGATTGCGGCTGCTGTATTGCGAACGTATGGTTCCAAAATTAAATTAGATAACTTGAAATTTGGAATGTGTTTTAAAATTTTATCAAAGAAAAAAGTTTGTGTAACAATATAAATGTCGTCACGATCAAAATAGTTGAGTAATCTTAGGTACGTATTTGATATTAAAGAACCATCACCCAGAAAATTGTTGAATTGCTTAGGATTCTTTTCGCTACTTATTGGCCATAGTCGAACACCAAAGCCCCCTGCCAATATTACCGCAATACTTTTTTCCATTTGACTATTTAAAAAAAATCTAAATTATGAAAAAAAAAGTTTTTGCAGCATTTTCAATCGAAAAGAAGAAAATCCTCCGATTGCAAGAGCCGTGATGATAATTGATAACTAAAATTCAACAATTCAACGCAAAAAACATCGAAATTTTGTATTGAAATAAAGTGATTAACTCACTTCAATTAATGATGAATAAAACAGCTAGTTTTTCTCAAGAATTAATTTGTTAGTATCGCTTTTCTTTTTTGAATTTTGTTTCATTAATCGGGATGATCGTTTTGCCTGCAAAATAAATGTTTCCAATTTAGCTTCAATTATTTGCGGGAATGGATTTCCATCAGTTTCAATAGTCAGAAACGGGATATGCATTTTTCCATTCCAATAATCAGACATAGTAAAATATGGATCTGAATTTTTTAAAGCCTTTTCCTTACCTTCTACAGTAAGTTCGGGCAGAACTACTGCTTCGGTAATTCGGGTGGGCATACAAGCAAAAGGTCCGATATTAATAATTCCCGCATAATCAGTTAATCCATGAGTTAAAGTGCCTCCAAGAACGATTCCAGGTTCACCTTTGAAATCAAGTGTGATTATATGAGTAGAATTGTTAATAATCTTCTTTATATGATTGCCTTCGTACTTGTAATAACCAGATTTTGTCATAATATTCTTGATTTTCTTTTCGAGTCTTTTCATATAATTATGTCGGATTTTCCTTTCTACTTTGTTTCGGAAAGATTCTTCGGGTTCGAGTAAATGTTTGTCGATTCAGTAATGTATGCAATTTTGGCAATAAAGCCGTGTTTTGCAAAATATCTGTTCAACCATTTATGCGAAAATCCGTCACGACGAACATATATTTCTCCTAGAATGGCAACATAATCAGCATCTTCTATTGCTTTTTTTATTGAAATATTTTGTTTTATTCTTTGAGCAATTACTTTAAGAGCTTCGATAAAATATTTCGGTTTATCTTGCATAATTCCTACTAATTCACTAAATTGAGAATTGAAATAACTCAGTCCATTTTCTGGATCCTTTGCCAATGTCATAATCCCGGATCTTACATCGTCCAATATATCGCTCGCCATAATTGCCTGAATGCCTCGAACTGCAAAGTCTTCGCCAAATCCAGCAAACCCATCCTCGTTCATCAAGGTCATTTGTGCAACTTTGTCCCATTTTTTTCTTCGAATTAAATGCCGTAAGAATACCGGATATTGACCCAAACGACAATTTCCTGCACCTTGTACGTTAAAAAACACTACATAGTCCGAACCATTCCACTCATTTTCCATCCATTCAATTAATCCTCCGGCCATTAGGATTAATGGCAAACATTCTTTACCTGTCGAAACAGACCTTCCTAACTGTAATGTTTTATGTGTAGCTTCAGGTAAACCAATAGCGTTATATCCCAAACTCCGCAATGCAGCTGAAAATAGGGGAGCCGCAAGGTCGCCCATTGAGGGTATTAATAGTTTTACATTAAGATTATTCAATGGAATTTGATTTCCATCTGGAGTATTTATATATCCAAGTCCATCTTTACTCTCTAAATCACATATCTTGTAATCAAAAACAGAATCGTTCGTTTCAATCTTGGTTGCCTTTCGGTTGTTATGAATAATATCGATAAAGGCATCCAATCGTGTATTGATTCCTGCATCTGCCGAATGACTGTCTAATTCTAATGTTAAACTAGGTTTGCTGCCCATCATCTCTCGAAATGTAGTTATAATCAATGAATCGGGTCCACAAGAGAAATTGGTGATATATAGGGGATAGAGTTGTGGATGTTTTTTTACGAAATTTGTTGCTTTCAGTATTTTCTTACCAGCTTCCCAATACATCGAGTCGGGATAATTCTCATCGTGGTATGGTAACATGTCGTAGGGGATCACATTAATTCCCCTCGATGCTACTTTTAGAGGGATGTTCTTATTTGCAAATTCACTAAACGAATTGTAATTCCGACCAATCAGAACAATTGCAAAATCATCTGGATTTTTTTCTAATTTTTGCAAAAAAGTACTTCCCACTATTTGTAAATCATCTTCGGCTTTTTTCAATAACTCACATCCATATCGATAGGCATCTTCGATTGAATTTAAGTCGAATATTCCTAATTGGTTTGCTACTTCTGTAAATTGGTTTATCTGTGTATGCCAACCTTTTGCAAAATTCAACTTAGGGGATATAAGTTTATTTTCTAGTTGATAATCTTTGAATGCTTGTTTTAAAAATAATGGCTCTCCTTGTACAAAAACACAAGTGGAATTGAAATCAAGTCGATCATTTTCGGAACCTTTAACGTACATTTCGTAAATATTGGGAACAAAATAGTAATCACAATGTTTATCTAACAAGTTTTGGAACAAACCTAAGGAAAGTTGTGCTGGAAAGCAAAATGATGTGTTTTCGCGCTGATAGCCACGTTCGTCGAATTTATCTGATAACACAACACTAAAACCAAGTTTTGAAAAGAAACCATAGAATAATGGAAAAATTGTACTGGTATGAAAGGAATTATTTATCCCGATAGTTATTTGTTTTAAATCGTTGTTTTCTTTGGAGTATTTCTCAAAAATGATTTCTTCTCTGATTTTTACAAAATCATACTTTGTTGCATCAACTTTTTTATTTTGAATCAAGTTATAATATTTATTGCATGCTCCTCCAAATGGATGTTTTTTATCGTTTATCTTTATCAGGTTAATTTCGCAACCCATGTCGCATTTTTCCATTCCTCCTTTGCATTCAAATGGAGAGAGATACTCTACATTTCTATTAATTAAATCAACTAAATCAAAATCGTTTTTCTCAATTAATCCCAATTCGATTTTTTCGATTGTTTCCAAAGCAACACCAAATGCTCCCATCAATCCTGGATCTGGCGGCACAACAATATTTTTTCCGGTTAATGCAGCCATTGCAATCGGAATAGCTTTGTTGTAACATACTCCACCTTGCATCAGAATTTTATTTCCTACAGGCCGATTTCCCTTCACCCGGTTGATATAATTCATACAAATCGAATATGTCAGTCCAGCCACAATGTTTTCCTTGGTAATCCCCTCCTGAAGAGCAGTTTTGATATCACTGCTGATAAATGCAGCACATTGATCCGAAAAGTTTGGAGGGTTAGTAGAACCTAATGCTATTTCTTGTATTTCATTTACTTTATAACCAAGGGTTTCGAAGGCTGATTCTTCTATAAATGATCCTGTCCCGGCGGAGCAAGCTTCGTTCATTGCATAATCGGCAGGAACTTTGTTAAAAATATGAGTGTATTTAGCGTCCTGTCCGCCAATTTCGAATATGGTATCAACCTTGGGATCGAAATGGATAGCTGCTGCAGCATGGGCAATAATTTCATTGAATATTGCAGATGTTTGAGCATGAAGTCCAGCAATATGTCTTCCAGATCCAGTCGTTCCAAGACCAATTATTTGGGTTTCTTTTGGCAGCTGTTCAACCAAAGCTTGATAACACTTCTTGGAAGCGCCTATTGGATCGCCGTGAGTGTATAAATAAACTTTTGAGAGTATTTCTTTACTTTTGGTATCAACAAGAACTGCTTTTGTGGTAGTAGAGCCGACATCCAAACCAAGAACAACTTCGTTGCTTATTGAATCAATGTTGCATTTGTTGGCTTTGAATTCAACTAAATTCTCAAATTTACTTAGTGGTTCGTGGAATGAAAAAGAGCTTAGTTGGTTTTGGAAAATATCATTTAAATCAAATTTTGAATCTAACTGGTTTTTTAATCCATAAATTGCTGCACCTAGTGCTTCGAAATAATTGCTTTCCTTAGGGATAATTATTTCAAAGTTATTGGAAATATTATCCATTATTGCGCTGTTTTTAGATAATCCACCTACGATAAGTTTGGGTCCACTCTTCTCTTTATGCAACAATTCTATGATTTTGTCGGCTATCATTAAGGAAAGACCTGCCGCTACTTCGCCTTTTGGAGTTCCTTTGTTCAAAGCGTGTGTGCAATCCGATTTGGCAAAAACAGAACAGCGTCCGGATACTCGGTGTGGATCACAGGTTAAACTACTCTCAATTGCCTCGTCAATTGATAAATCCATCCTTCGAATTTGTTGTAAATAAAATTCTCCAGTACCCGAAGCGCATTGATTTTTGGTTCTTACATCAATTATATGACCTGTTTCATCCAAAGAATAAATAATGAAAGATTCAGCACCGACAGATGCAATCGATACAATATTTGGGTATATGTTTTTCAGATATTGATAAGCATTTTCTGTTGCTTCGGACTCGGATATCGAAGGTAATTTGACTAAATTTCGAAATTTGCGTCCGGTTACCACGATAGGGGATTTTTCTTCGTTAATTAACTGAAGTGCTTCCTTAAAGTATTTATGGGGATTGCCTTGATGGTTGATAATTTGCTTATCGATAACTGAGATAGTATTATATTGTTCCAACTTGGCTTTCACCACTTTAAGAGTTGATGCACCAAGCGAAAC
>CAYOPF010000041.1:0-6779 GCA_964405755.1 uncultured Chloroherpeton sp. | reverse complement strand
GCTTCATAAAATATCAAATTAAATTCTTCAAAATTATCAAAAACTAATAGATAATAGATAAATTTGTATTTCTAAAAAAGATTGATTGATTATGACAATATTCAAATTTGGTGGGTCCAATTTTAATTCTAAAGAATCTTTCGACAATTTTTTAAAAATTGTTAATGAAATAAAATCCCCTACATTGATAGTTGTTTCTGCTTTGGGAAAAACAACTCGACGCCTCGATGAATCCTTGCATTTGGCTGAAACGGGAAAACTTACTGAATCGCTCGATATTTCGGAAAAACTTAAGAATTTTACACTTAATCTAATCGACTTAATACTTGCTTCTGAGGAAGTAAAGAATCAATGCACCGAAAATATCAACAACATTTTCGACGAAATTGCAAATTACCTAAGAAATATTTATGTTGTAAGAGAACTTACTGCAAAAACCCGAGACAAAGTTTTAGCTTATGGTGAGAAGATTTCGTCGCAAATATTCTTTTCATTTTTGTTGGATAACGAAGTTAGTTTCGAGCAAATAAATGCTGATGAAATAATAATAACCGATAATTCCTTTGGTAAAGCTAATCCTATTAACGAAAAAATTGAGCAAAACATAGCTACAAACGTACAATCAACTTTTGAGAAATCGAACATAATTCTTACACAAGGATTTATTGGATGTTCCGAAGATGGCGATACCACAACAATGGGGTTCGAAAGTTCTAATCTTACAGCACTTTTATTTGCCCAATATTTGGATGCAAAGGAAATCACTATCTGGACCGACGTTGAAGGAGTTTACAATATCGACCCAAATATCTATCCGAACGCTAATCCAATAGCAAAACTTTCTTATTTTCAGGCAAAACTTGCTGCGAAATATGGAAATAAACTATTTTATCACAAAATGATAAAGTTTGCAAAAGAACATCGAATATCGGTTTATTTCCGCTCGCTTTTCAACCCAAATGGCAATACAACACTAATATCCGACAACCATAAAGCTAAAGAAAATATGCTAATTTATTTGGATCAGTTGTTCTCATTCAAATTGGATTTATCCGAAAATAATCCAATAAACCAAAGTATATTCAGTGAGTTGCTTAAGCAAGACGATTCGACAAAGTTTGTGATTCGCTACAATTCCGAATCTTATGTATTTACCGACGATAATGCAATATTGAACATAATAGGAAATGAACTGGAATATGAAAGATTATCGGGAGTCGTGCTATTAAATCCAAACATACTCAAAATTTACAAGACAATAACCGATTTTTCAGATTTATTTATTAATTTAGATTTCAGATTATACCCTATTGAAAACAATATTTTTCTATTGCTAATCCGAAAATCAAATAACAGAGATATAAATAATTTACTAAAAATATTATTAAATAAATAGGAGTTATCAATGGATTTAACAACTATCATTATTATTGCTGCAATTGTTATTGTTGTAGTGTTTCCCTTAATGCTTTATAATTCATTGATTAGGAAACGCAACCAAGTAGAAAACGTTTTTGCAAGTTTGGATGCTTTACTCAAAAAGCGTTACGACTTAATTCCTAACTTGGTGGCAACAGTTCAGAATTACATGCAACACGAAAAAGAAACACTCACCAAAATTACAGAACTAAGAACAAAGGCAATTTCGGGCAATATCACTGCGAGTGAAAGTGTGGAATTGAACAATCAGATTTCCAACATAATGAGGGCTATTCAAATTCAAGTGGAAAATTATCCAGATTTGAAGGCAAGTTCTAATTTCTTGCAACTACAAGGTTCATTAAATGAAGTTGAGGAGCAAATTTCGGCAGGACGTCGTGCTTATAATGCAGTTACTACTGATTATAATACTGCAATAGAGGTGTTTCCTTCCAACTTGCTTGCATCCATGATGAATTTCAAACGACGACCACTCTTCGAGATCTCAGAAACAGAAAGACAAAATGTTGATGTAAAATCGTTATTCAAAAATTAAAAGTGAAATATGCATTCGATTGAAGAGTTTTATAATTTTTACCAGCAAAATTTTACTAATTCCAATGCCGAGTTGTACCAAGAACTGAATGTTCATCGCAAGAAAGCGTTCAAATTCCTTTCTTTGGGAGCCTTTGGAATTTTACTAGTTATTTGTGGGTGGATTTCAATAAGTGTATTCGATGTTGATTTCGATCGTTTGTCTGGTTTTCTGCAAACGATTATTATCGGTGGAAATGTTTTATTTATCATTGGGATTATAATTATCCTTGGCATTGGTGGAAGTGCTGCAAATAAGTTTAAAGCAATATTCAAGGACAGAGTTATCCGTAAAATAATTGATTATGTCGATCCAAGTTTAAGATATTATCCAGAGAATTTTATTGGCCGAAGTTCATTCGAAATGGCAGGCTTTTTCCCCTCATATCGTATTGATAAATACGAAGGTGATGATTTGGTGGAAGGAGTGATTGGGAAAACTAAAATCAAATTTTCGGAATTGCATGTCCAAGAAGAACGCAAAAGTGATAAAAATACTCATTATGTTGATATTTTTAAAGGTCTTTTTATTTTAGTGGATTTTAATAAAAATTTTAACGGACGAACATTCGTAATGCCCGACGTGAACGATAAAACATATAGCAAGTTTTTGTTTTTTGGAGAAAAACAAAAAACTTCGTTTGGCGAGTTGGTTAAATTAGAAAATCCTGAATTCGAAAAAATCTGTGCAGTATTTTCGACAGACCAAATAGAAGCTCGCTATATTTTATCCACATCGCTAATGGATAGGATTGTAAAATTCCGAAATCGTATTCATCGCGAAGTATTTTTCTGCTTTGCAAATTCTCAGATTTATATAGCTATTCCGTTTAGAATGAATTTGTTCGAACCAAAAATTACGAAGAAGGCAATTGATTTTTCGTTATTACAAGCCTACTACGAGGTTTTGCTCGATACAATTGGAATCGTTGAAGAATTGAATTTGAATACTAGAATTTGGACAAAAGAATAAAAAGTTTATACTTTTTGTAACTTTTTATTAAATTTGTTGTTTTATATTTGTGCAAACAAAAATTAAGGAGTATTTATAATGAAAAAGTTTTATACCTTTCTGATTTTATCGATAATTGCATCGATTAACCTATACGCAATAGACATCAGCAGCTTGAACCTGCCTAAATCAATTACTATACCAGAACCCAAAAATGTGAATTTACCAAAAATAAATGCCGAAAAACCATCTTTTGTAATTTTCGATAACTTTGTTCAAGGTGACAAAAATCATGAGGGTACGATTATTTCGAACTTGTTTGAACTTTGCTACTACGATTTTTACGCTAAGTATCCAACCGAAGATTATAGTTACGGAATGTACATGCTTCGCACTCAATACAGCGATGCATTCTTCTCTCAATACAAAATTACGGATTTTGATGTGGCAATATTCCCATTAGGGGAGTATCCTCTAAACGTAGCCACGCAAGGCGGAATGAAAGTAATCGATAAGGTGAAAGAAATGCTCGATGCTGGAAAAAGAGTAATGATATATGGACGTAGAATGATGATATGGGCTTTTTTGAATGATGCGAGTCTTCAAGCTGGTAAAGATCCAGTTGTAATAGAATTTTTAACAAAAACACTTGGTATGAATAAAGATTCATCGTCTGCAATGATTACAACAATGTCCAGCGGTGGAAGTAAAACTTGGATACCTTTCCATATAAGAACTGATGAAACAAACCCTACTACAAAAGGATATGATGTATATTGTAATGTTGGCTATGGAAGAAATGTGGAACCAACTCCTCCAGTTATTTATCAAGACCTAGTTGATTTTTTCCAAGCTTCCAAAAAAGATGATATTAGCATTTCAGCATATATAGATCAAATCTTGATGATTAATCAAGAAGGAAAATTACAGCCAATTATAACTTATCCAAAAGGAAATAGGTCTGTTGCTTTATCTGCAAGGATTGGAGACGGTAAATTAGTACTTTGGACACTTGCTCCAGATGTGGCAGGTGGCTCTGAAATCACATATTTCCATAACATGCAACAGCAAACAATGAATTGGTTCACAGTGGACTTACCTAAGCCAATTCCTTGGATTGAATTTGAAACTACTGAAATTAATTTCGGTGAGACATTACCAGAATCAGAAAAGTTCAAAGAGCTTCGTTTCCGTAATTTTGGTAAAAAGCCATTCCAAGTGAATAAAATTGCACTTGATGGCTATGAAGATCCAGGAGTATTTACATTGCTGGATGTACCATCATTACCACTTACATTACAACCCGAAGGAGTTGCTTCAATAAGAATTAAATTCCGTCCTAACGGAGAGCGTGAATTCGAAGATTTAATATTTTTCGAAACAACAGCCCAGAATGGAAGCAATAGAGCCATCTCACTTAAGGGCACAGGTGGAAAGAATGCACCCACAGGTCCCGAAATAACCGTGCAAAAAGAACCATTTGATTTTGGAACAATAGAGATAGGAGCCTCAGTTATTCTTGATGTGACATTCGAGAGTTCAGGTACAGCTCCACTTATTGTAAATAAAATAGAATTTTTAACAAACGATGGAATGGTATTTGGTTTTCCAAAAACAATGTCCTATCCAATTGTAGTCCAACCAGGTAAAATCTATCCAGTACAAATAAAATATACTCCTAGAGATTATGGAATGCTTTATAAAGCAACTCTTAAAATAACATCCGATGCCAAAAAGAATCCATTAGCATTAATCAATCTCGAAGGACGAACACCAGCTCCATCTGAAGGTGCTTCCATAGCTGCTTCTGTCGATACTTTAAAGTTCCCAGGTGTTGTGCCACTTCAAACAGTTACTCAAAAATTGGAAATATTGAATGTAGGAAAAAAAGATTTAAAACTTAATTTTATTTATTTCTCAACTAACGATGATGAAGTTTATTCAATTCCTTCAAGTATTATTGACGGGACACCTATAACAATAGAACCCACCAAAAAAATGGAGATTCCAGTTTCCTTCAAGCCCTATGATGATGGTGTTGAGTATTTTGCCGACTTAGGATTCTACACCAATGCTACCAACGATGGTGGTGATGATTTTCATGTCTATTTTATTGGTATGGGTGATAAAAATGGAGTATCAGTTGCAGAAAATGAACTTTCTCGCAACCTCTCTATAAATATATTTCCTAATCCTGGTACCGAAAGCATAAGTGTTACTATCAATTCCACTATCACCAACCAACAGGTTACAATTAAATTAAGCAATTCGTTAGGTCAGGTTGTTGAAACTTTATTCTCAGGTTATTTGCAAGAAGGCATGAATAACATAAAACTTAATAGTACATTAAACACAGGTAGTTATTATTTAATTATCGAAGATGGAAAAAATCAAATGATTCACCCAATTATGATTGTTAAGTAGTCTTGAATAACAACACTAAGGGCTGCCACTGAATTACTTCACTGGCAGCCCTTTTTTATTTTCAGATTTTATGTTTGATTTATAAGTTTTAGTTAGTTTTTGTGTAATCAATTTCAGATCCCAACACACTATGTGGTATTAGATAAACAGCAAGAAGAACAATCATAGCTATAATGGCCCATTTTCTGTCACCTGGATTTTTCTTCAACCTCCACACTGCTATTGCCCAGGCAATAAATGCTGCAAGTGTTTTATTGTCGGTTAAATCATGTCCGAATGGCCACCCAGTCCAAAATGCTCCAAATGCATAATTCTGTACAATCGGACCTAAGATTAGGCCGCCTACGGTAAGTAAAATCAATGTCCATAATGATAAAGTAAAGGTTTTGTTCCCATTTACAATTGATTCGATTCCAGCACGGATCGAAAATACCATTGCGAAAAACATTGCAATTATGTGAGGTACTAAAACTGATTGTGGCACGACCCCTTTAAACCTTATTACAACGGGTTCTTTAGTTAACCAGAAATTCTTTCCTTCTTGATTAAGCAATGCAATATGATACATAACTTTTCCAGCAGGTGGCTGCTCGGGGATGGAAGCATAGAGATAATTTCCTTCTCGTTTTAATTGCTGAACAGCCCATTCGTCGTGACTTTTATATCTTTTGAACTTCATATAACCATAAATGGTTTGGTCTTTTACTTCCAATTTAATTAAATCATTTCCAGAGCCATCATGGCTTCGTGGTAATGAATATTTTACTTTTTCCCTTTGAATTTCTACTTTTCCCGAAACTGGATAAGTAGGGCCTGTCATTCTTTGGTAAACAGCAGTTGCACCCATAAGAACAAATGCAAGCATCCATAATAAAATCGATTTAGTAAGCGACATAGTTTCTCCTATTTTATATTTAGTGTTCTATTATAATTTTCGAATGATTGAATTGCCTTGGTCATGGTTTTGTCAGCATCTGTAAAAGCACATTTATAAGCGCTATCTTGCCACAATAAATATGATAAAAGGGATTTTATATAAACCTTAAAGTACTCTTTATCTTGCTGATAGTAGTCTTGGTTCCAAATGTTTCTTGATAAGGACAATTGTTTGAACATTTCCAATATTTCATCATTTACTTGATAATTGACTACAAAATTAATAAAATTATTTTTATATTCCCTAATTAAATTGTTTTTATTAACTAAATATTGATTCATAGCAAATTCGAGAAATAGTCCTCTTTGTAGTAGAACTCTGGTAAGTGTATTCATAGTATCATTCTGAATGCTTAAATCCGGATTAATGCCCCCTAAAGCAAACAGAGTTCGATTGTTTTCCGAAAAATATGTTTTTACAAAACCAGTAGGAGCAAATTTACTTATGTAGTCT
>CAYOPF010000040.1:10545-20924 GCA_964405755.1 uncultured Chloroherpeton sp. | reverse complement strand
TAATAAGTCAAATATTATCATTTTCGCGAAGAAATGAAACCGAAAAAATTCAAGTTAATGTTGTAAATTTAGCTAAAGAAGTGATAAAACTGATGCAGTCAACCCTACCAAATACTGTTGAAGTAAAGGTTGATTATTCAGATTATTTATGGAATGTGAATGCCAACCCTACTCAAATTCATCAAATATTTTTAAATTTAATTACAAATGCTTACCACGCTCTGAATTATGAAACAGGTTTTATTAACCTTAATTTCCAAAATCAGACAGTATCCGAGAATGATTTTGGATTTGCAGGAAATATTAATGCTGGCGATTATGTGAGAATTACCATTACTGATAATGGTACTGGGATTGATAAATCCATAATGGATAAGATTTTTGACCCTTACTTTACTACCAAACCACATGGCAAAGGTACTGGATTAGGTCTCTCCACTGTGTTGGGCATTATTAAAGAACACTATGGTGGTGTTAAAGTATATTCTGAAGTAGGTTTGGGCACTACATTTTCGATATATTTACCTAAAGCTGAAACCAATAGCATATACACAACGCAAACAATATCAGAGTCCTTGCAAGGTACAGAGCAACTTTTAATTGTTGATGATGAGGAAAGTATTCTTGAAATATCGAAAATTTCTTTAGAATCCCTTGGTTATAATGTAGAAGTTACTGCATCGCCAATTGCTGCTTTGGATATGATTAGATTAAATCCTGAAAAATTTAACTTGATTATAACAGATATTAACATGGCGGAGATGAATGGAATTGATTTTGCAAAGGAAGTAAATTCAATAAATAATCAACTCCCAATAATACTTACAACTGGTTATAGCAGTACTCCGGATAATGTTAACCTTAATGAACTGAATGTAAAGGAATTGCTTTTAAAGCCAGTTCCATTAAATGAAATGGCAACCAAAATAAGAAATATTCTTGATAGTTAGAATTTCTTTGCTTTCCTTTTCCTTTCTGCAAAATAATTGCCGGTCCAAATTGTAATTTTGATTGCAATATATCCAAAACCTAAACCAAGCACAGCACCCCCAATAATATCCAAAGGATAATGAACACCGACTGCAACTCTGGAATAAGCTACCATTGAAGCAAGTGTATAGAATATCCATTTATTTTCCTTAAAATAAAAACTTAAGACATAAGCCAATGAAAAGTTATTGACTGCATGCGACGACATGAATGATTTACCTGGACCGCAAGATACAAGCAAATGAATATCTGATAAAGTGGCACAAGGCCGCAGACGACCTACTATATTCTTGATTATACTACTATTAATATAATCTCCAAGACTTGCCGCCAGAAAAATTGCAAATAGAATGTATAGACCATTCTTTCTATACTTAATTATTATGAAAAGAAATAATGCGAGATATATTGGAAACCAATTTCTTTGATTTGTAAGAATTGGCATTAAGTAATCAAATACGGGATTTGCAAGAGTAACATTAAAAAAATAGAATAATTGCTTGTCGATATTGATTATGAAATCCATAATTTTGTTTTTATAAAAAATACAAATTTAGTAATTCTACACTATTGAGGTTTTATATGAACAGTGCCGAAATTCAAAACTTTTTAAAAGAAGTTGAACTTTTTAAGGAATTAACCGCAAAGGAAATCGATTTACTCCACGATGCATACGAAATTGTAAATTATTCGCCAACCGAAATAATTTTTGAAGAAAATCAACAAAGAACAAACTTTTATGTTATCAAAGAAGGAAATATCCAACTCTATAAACTCAATCCTTATGGCGAGGAAAAACAATTAGCCGTTTTTGGTAAAAACGACTTCCTTGCCGAAGGAGCTTTGCTGGACGATTATCCACATTCTACTTCTGCAAAATCACTAACTAATTCTGTTGTTTTCAAATTTAATGCAAAAACTTTTCAAAAAGTATTGGAAGAAAAACCAAGTATTTATGTGAAAGTTATTTCCAAGACTGCCCAGATTATATCCCGAAGGATGAGGCAAACAACCAACCAGGTAGTCGATATTGCCACACAATATATATCTGGAAAAACTCGCACCGAGCATGACTTGCTTGGGGATAAGGAAGTTCCTCAGGAAGTTCTTTACGGTATTCAAACCCTAAGAGGTTTGGAAAATTTCGAAATATCGCGGGTTGCAATCAATCACTTTCCAAATTTAGTTATTGCACTTGCACAAATTAAATTAGCATCTGCCAAAGCAAACTATGATTTAGGTTTGTTGCCACCTAAGGTATTCAACGCAATTTCGCAAGCATGCGAAGAAATAATTAATGGCAAATGGCATACTCATTTCGTTGTGGATATGGTTCAAGGTGGTGCAGGTACCTCGACCAATATGAATGCCAACGAAGTAATTGCCAACCGGGCACTCGAAATTATGGGTTACGAGCGAGGACAGTACGAATTCTGCCATCCTAACAATCATGTGAATTTGTCGCAATCCACAAATGATGCCTATCCTTCGTCACTGAATATTGCTCTGATTTATAAAAGTAAAAAACTAATCGAAATTCTCAAGGATTTAGTACATTCTTTTAGAAATAAAGCCAAAGAATTTACAAGCATCATTAAAATGGGTCGAACTCAGCTTCAGGATGCAGTCCCAATGACCTTAGGACAAGAATTCGAAGCCTATGCAATTACTCTCGAAGAAGAAATCAATAGAATCGAAGAAAATGCCCGTTTGTTTCTCGAACTAAATATGGGGGGGACTGCAATTGGAACAGGTATCAATGCCGATCCTAAATTTGGTGAACTTGTTATGCACTATTTGTGGGAAATTACAGGATTACCAGTGCGACTGGCTACAAATTTGGTGGAAGCAACCCAAGATACCGGTGCTTTTGTTATGTTTATGTCGGCAATTAAAAGATTAGCAGTTAAACTATCCAAAATCTCCAACGATTTGCGATTATTAAGCTCAGGTCCACGTGCCGGTATTGGCGAAATTAATCTTCCACCTATGCAACCTGGTTCCTCGATAATGCCCGGTAAAGTAAACCCGGTTATACCCGAAGTTGTAAATCAAATTGCATTCAAGGTGATTGGTAACGACTTAACTGTTACTATGGCTGCCGAAGCTGGCCAGCTGCAATTAAATGTAATGGAACCAGTTATTGCCCAATCTATTTTCGAATCGATGATGATGCTCGAAAATGGCATGAAAACCTTAAAATATCGCTGCATTGATGGTATTACTGCTAACGAGAAAAAATGTCGTGAATATGTCGAGAATTCTATTGGTTTAGTTACTGCACTGAATCCATACCTAGGATATGAGCGTTCCACCGAGATAGCCAAAGATGCACTTGAACATAATCGTTCTGTTTACGATTTGGTTCTCGAACGTGGTTATATGACCCAAGAAGAATTGGACGAGGTGCTAAACCCTGTAAATATGATTCATCACACAAAGATGAAAAGATAGTAGTAATTAAAGTAGTAGTTGCAAAATCATGTCATTCTGAGCCACATTGCGGAATTTTCCCCTTTGTGTGGGGGACAAAGGGGGTGGTTTTATTAAAATTATGACAAAATCGCCTCTCCCGTCTCTTCGGGAAACACCTTCGGAGAAGGGAAATTTTCCCGATAATATAACTTTTTAAGAGCAAGAATTACTGGTGGAACAAGCATCCTTGCTTGTATGATTGAACCTTCCGAAGGTTACTTTGTTATAGACTTTTTACTATATTTTCCATAATGACTTTCTAAATAACATTATTTCTTTTTTATAATGTTTATCTATCCAAAAAATAATTATAATTGAGACAAAATAATTGTAACTTAATAAAGTCTAAATAATCTCAGTAAAAATTAATTAGACAAAAAAATGGATAGAAAACAATTTCTAAAACTTACAGGATTATCTGTAACAGCATTACTATTTGCAAAATGCTTTACAGGATGCGACGATGCGAGTGTGAATGCACCTTCGAATGTCGATTTCTCGATAGATTTAAATGATACTAATTATTCCGCCCTTAAGGAAAATGGCAAATTTGTAGTCATCAATGGAATATTGGTAGCGAGAACAGTATCGGGTTCTTATATTGCAGTAAGTTCCAAATGTACCCACGAAGGAGTAGCAGTTGAATATCAACCCACCCAGGATAGAGTTGAATGTCCTGCACACGGATCGATTTTTACGAACTCTGGAAAAAGGCAATCCGGACCAGCACAAAAAGACTTAGTTCAATATAAAATTGAGGTAATAGGCAATGTTCTCAGAATTTATCCATAAAATTTACTTAATTGTACTCTTTTTAATTGCTATCGGCGCTAAAGGTGAATTAATTGGTTCAACTTTCTTTAATAGTTATGACAATTATTCAACTATCCAAATTAGAGAATTTTCGAGTGAAAATTTAATCAATAGGTAAGAGTTTTTTTCGGAGAACGAATTTTCTGAAAACACCCCTACAGAACAAAGTTCCACCAATCAAAACAGTATTGCTTATTTTCAACAAGATAACAAATTGGAATTCGAGGACGATCCTACCGAAGAATTACCTTTGTTGCCCAAAAATATAAGCTACATCGAAAAAGCTTTTTGGGGTAAAGACGGATTGTTCAGGTCTGTTGGAATTGCATCGGAATTAACGCCCGAACAAAGACAAAAGGAATTAGGTTGGCGACGAACAATTCTCACAATTCACCAAACAACCGGTTTGGTATCTTGGGGTTTAATGGCTGGAGCCGTAATCACCGGACAAATGTGGTTAGATGGAAAGATGGATTCACCAGTGTGGCATAAACGATTACTCTATGCTACAATTGGCACATATTCGCTCACAGGATTATTAGCAATTGTTACACCTCCACCATTCGAACGCCGAAACGAATTCTCTTCTATTTCGTTCCACAAACTTGCGGCATGGGTTCATTTTGCTGGAATGATTGCAACACCAATACTTGGCAAAGCAATTAACAAAAGCAACGATTATTACGAATCAGCAAGGATACATCAATCAATGGGATATATAACATTTTCTGTATATTCCGCCGCAATGCTTGCAATAATTATTTTTGAATAAGGATGGAATTTATGAAAAAAAATGTATATATATTGTTGATTATTTTGTTAAATTCTACATTATTGTGGTCGCAAAATATTGTTCTAAATAATGACAAGACAAGAACAAATATTAGTTACGAACTACGTCATCCTGCTCATATAGTAAAGGCAAGCAGCAACGATTTACAAGTAAAAATTGAATATGACAAAACTAATAATTCCATACTAAACGTAATTGCACAAGTTCGAGTTTCGACTTTCGATAGTGGCAATTCCAATCGGGATTCCCATGCAATGGAATTAATCGAAGCGACTAAATATCCCAAAACTCAGTTCAAGAGCTCTAAAATTGTGGAACAAGGTGATTCATTAACGATATACGGAGATTTAACATTCCATAATGTAACAAAAAATATAACAATTAAAGGAACAAAGAAATTAAACAATAATAACTTGTCTTTTAGCGGCAGATTTGCCATTAGTTTGGATGATTTCAAGGTGGAAAGACCTAAATTATTGTTTGTTCCATCGGAAGAATATTTAAGATTTGAAATTAATACCGAATTTTCAATAAATCAATAAATTAAAGGATAAAAAATGAAAAAAACATTACTACTTATTAGCAGTTTCATTTTTATTGCAATAGTAATTTTAAACGGAACGAACCAATTAGAAGCAAAAAGAAATGGCAAAACAGGTGCAACCAACAATAACTCCAAAAGTTGCGGGGATTGCCATTCCGCCAATCCAAACTCGAATGTTACCGTAACTTTAACATCCGAAAAAGGTTCTTTCGAAGTAGAACCCGAATCCAAAACAAAGTTCACATTAACAATAAGCACACCAAGCGGTAATTCCGCTGGTTGCAATATTGCAGTAAAAACCCAGTTAAATGGAAACTCATTAGCTGGCACATTGGAAGCAATTAATGGCAGCGGACTTGCATTATCGCAAAAAGAATTAACTCATACCCAACCAAAAGCAATATCGAGTGGAAAGGCATCTTTCGATTTTTTTTGGATTGCTCCAAAAGAGCCTGGTGATTACTATCTTCAAGCAGTTGCTCTTGCGGCAAATGGCAATAATAGTCCCGATAATGGAGACATTTGGAATTTTGCACAAACCCAAGTAATTAAAGTAAAATCTCCTAATTCTGTGGAATATGATAACTTTTCCAAACCAATTTCTATTTACCCGAACCCATTTAATTCCAATTCAAATATAATCATCAACAACATCGAAATTTATCAGAAAATAGAAAATATTATCGTATTGAACCACAACGGACAAATAGTTTCTAATTTTGGAAATGATCTGGAAGTACTCAAAAATGCAGTAAACAAACTTTCAACTGGCGTATTTTTCCTTCAATTTTTGATTGATGGAAAAACATTTACTGAGAAAATTATCAAAATAGATTAATTTATTCTGAAATATACCAAAGTAGTTAAGAAGAAAGAATCTATTGAAATTGAATTAATAATTATAAGTTTTGCGGCTACTAATTTCGGCAATATACCATTGATTATTTATTTTGCTTGTTAAAAACTTAACATTGCGGATATAGTCGAATTCCACATCGAGAATTATTGAATCGGTGGAAATGGTGTCGTAGCGTAATCGTGTAATTGGTATACCACTTACTTGCCGCCCAATTCGATAGGAAGTATATAATAATTCGAATTGCTGAGCAGGATATAGAAATCTTCCCAAGCTGTCTGTTTTTAGAAAAGTAGCAGAATATGCGTCGTTGCTGTCCAATTGCAACAAAAACAGATTGAGAATACCAACAGGACTGTTCCTATTGGCGATAAAAGAATTTTTTGTAGTGGTTTTTGTTTCCATAACAATCAATTGGCAAGACTGAAGAGCTACCAATAGTACCAACAACATTCTCAATTTATTCATAAACTATAAAGTCCTTAATGTTATCAATAACCTCGTCCAAATATTGATTGGATTCTTTAAAAGGATGGAAGCTATTAAATAAGTGATTTGCTTTTTTGATAATTACAAAATTACAAGGATTTCGTTTATTTTCTTTATTTTTTTGATAATTTTCGAATAGTTCTTTTCCTTCCCTCAAAGAAGTTGATAAATCGTTATCCCCATGGATAATTAAGGTTGGTAAATCCAATACATGCATAACTTTTGTTAAATCATATTTATTCGAGTTATCCAATAGATCCTTGATGTATTCAGCATCTACTTTTAATTTCTGTCCGCTGGATGGGTCGTTAAATTCCATAAATCCTCGATCTATCCAGCTATTAATCATTCTGGGAGTATATCTGTTAAAATCGGAAACCGGAGCAAGCAGTATCAATCTCTCGACGAGGATATGTTTGGTTGCAGTTACGATTCCAACACCTGCACCTCTGGAGTGACCACATAAAATTATCTTACCGTCCCAGCTCTCCAATCCATTCTTCAAATCTTCGTTCCAAAGCGAAGGATTATTCAAAAGTGATATGAACGCATCAACATCCTCTATTTCTTGCGATACTGTGTTTTTTGCAAATTCTTCCACATCAAAGTGAATTGGATTTTCGCTAATAATGCCATTGTGCGAAAAATCCAAATTTATCGAGATATTCCCCGATTCAGCTACTTTTTCGCATACATAGGGAATAAATCCCCAATTTCTAAACGATTTAAATCCGTGCAGAAATAAGAAAATTGGAGCAGTTTTTTCGCTTGCATTTCTTCTGATATCGAATTTTAGTTCATTAATTTTTACGGTTATTCTATTCATTTTAGTTAAATTAATATTTTATAAATTTAGGTATTTTATGAAAAAATATTTGTTAGTGTTATTCTCCCTTTTGCTTTCGTTTTCACCAGTTATATCGCAAGAAGACGAATATGAAGAAGAACAAATTGAAGTAGCCGAAGAACACCATCCATCCAACGAATTAGGTTTATTCCTTGGTGCAACAAGTTACACTGGAGTGGGGAGTTGGACTTCCTTTACAGTTGGATTGGAATATGAACACATTTTTCATTTCACTCCAGCAATATTTTTAGGTGCTTATGCCGAAATGATTACAGGCGACCACCAGGAATACCTTTTTGGAGTTCCTGTGGGTATTGAGTATTCTGGTATTAAACTATACATGGCACCATCGATAGTTATCGAGCAGGAACATTCCGAAGCAAATCCCGAAGAACACAAAATTAGATTTCCTAAAATCCAATCTGGCGAAGAAAATTTGAAAGAATCATCATTAAAATTCTTTTTGCGGTTAGGAACGGGCTATAAATTCCATTTTGGTCATTTTTCGCTCACTCCAAACATTGCAGCCGACATTATTTCGTCCAAAACTTTTGTAGTTTATGGAATAACTTTTGGATATGGTTTTTAAGAAATCAGTCAAATTAAAATATACAAGCATCATTGCTGGTTTTATTTTTTTATCTCTACAAGTTTTTGCTCAATCCAATCCTATTGAAATCAGATTTGTACGCATTTACGGTATGGAAAATGAAAAACTGCCCCCAGTGCTAATAATGCAAAATGTACTAGGCGAGGTTCCGGTTAATGTAGGCTCGAACTTTTTAACTTTCGAAATGGATATCTATGCCGATGTACCACCAAATGTTTATGCAGAATTTGTTCATTGCGATGCTGATTGGAATGAGGACCAAAACGCTTTTTTGAATAATCCTGGATTTATGCGCACAAGCGATTTCTATTGGGAAAGTTCGTATTATAGTGGTTCCTACTATTCCCATCGTGGAAAATTGAAATTTCCTAATGCACAAGTTAGATTTAAGTATTCCGGAAATTATAAGGTAAAAGTATATCAATACTACAATAGCAACGAACCAATTGCCGAAGCGCGATTTTTTGTTGTCGAACCAATTGCAAAAACCGAATTGTACTTTGGATCGACCTTCTATCGTCCCAGATACCAGATAACCAACTCGGGTTACAACCTTGAGGTGAGATTAACTGCACCACAAAGATTATTTAATTCCCAACTACGTAACGTTGTTATTTATCGTAATAATCGCTGGTTCGAACCCTATAAAATCAGCGAGGATAACTACCGAAACTATTCTAACCAACTTTATAAATATATCTATCCAACAATGGTATCTGGATTTTCTTCCACCGAAAAGAGATTTTACTTAATGGAGCTACCTGCAGAAAATGTTTATAGAGTATTAGATATGACCAACACTGCTCAGTTTCCCGTAACAACTCAACCCTTGCAGATGCCATTTTCGGATTATATTCGTAATGGAAACTATTGGGATTCCGACGATGATGGTGCATTGATTTCGCGCTGGATTACGCCAAGCGATGACAATTATGTTTTTTTGGAATTCGTGCTCGATCCCGGTGGGCAAAAGTCAAAAGAAGATTTGTTCATTTCGGGTTCATTCAACAATTGGAACCCCGACATAAAGTGGATGATGAATTGGGACCCCAATGACAGAGTTTACAGATTAAATCAATGGGTGAGGAGAGGAAGGCATAATTATCTTTACGGAAGTGGGCGAATTAATATTGATACTCGAAAATTTGAACAAATTTCCTTCGACGAAATGGAGGGGAATACTGTTTATGCAAACCACTTAGCCATTGCATTTGTCTATTATCGAAATATGGATTTCGGTGGCTACGATGCAATAATTGGAGTGGTTGCAGGCACACCATTGGGTGTGAATTGGAACAGATAAAATAGACGTTTAATTGAAAAAATAAGATTCAAACCCCATCAACTCATCTTTTTCTCTGTAGGGGCACATTGCAATGTGCCCCTACGGATGATAATTTCTGGAATAGATTCACCCACGAATAAATTCGTGGGCTATTATTAATGTTTGTTATGAATGGAATACTATTTATAAAGTTTTGCACAATTAAAAATATAATTAGTTTTAATTACGTTTTATTTCAATTAATTATAAGCAAATTAGTTTTATGTACAATATCCAGAATATTGATGTTCTTACAGCCGCTAAAAGTTGGCGTATCAATGGGTTCAATACTACCAACAACCCAGAAAGTACCGAAATTCCAAATGGAAAAAATATTGCCGAAATATTTGGTATCGATGTTTTTTCAATCGACAAAATGCGTGAAAAACTTAGTAAGGACATTTGGAAATCGCTATTGGCTACTGTCGAAATGGGACGACAGCTTGAACCCAATATTGCCGACATTGTTGCACTGGCAATGAAAGAATGGGCAACCGAGCGAGGAGCGACTCATTACACACATTGGTTTCAGCCACTTACAGGTAATACTGCCGAAAAACACGAAAGTTTTATTACTCCAAACGAAAATGGTAAAGTAATTACTGAATTTTCTGGAAAGGATTTAATCCAAAGTGAAC
>CAYOPF010000040.1:0-10503 GCA_964405755.1 uncultured Chloroherpeton sp. | reverse complement strand
CTCGCGGATATACAGCATGGGATCCCACCTCGCCAGCTTTTATTATGCGGCATTCCAACGGAGCAACTTTGTGTATTCCCACTGCTTTTGCTTCGTGGACGGGGGATGCTTTGGACAACAAAACCCCTCTTCTTCGGTCGATTGAGGCATTGAATATGGAAGCAAAACATGCTCTTAATTTACTTGGAAATTCAAAAGTTAATAAAGTATTCTCTACAGTTGGAGCAGAACAAGAGTATTTTTTAATTGATGAAGAATTCTTTTACCGACGTCCCGATCTGAGTATGAGCGGACGAACTTTATTTGGAGCAAAACCTCCACGTGGACAAGAATTGGAAGATCATTATTTTGGTTCCATCCCCGACCGAGTTCTTAGCTATATGACAGACGTGGAATATCAACTTTACCGATTGGGTGTGCCTGTTAAAACCCGTCATAACGAAGTTGCACCAGGTCAGTACGAAATAGCACCAATTTTTGAACACTGCAATTCGGCTGCCGACCACCAACAAATTTTAATGCAAGTGCTGCAAAATACTGCTCGAAAGTATGGATTGGTCTGTTTGTTGCACGAAAAACCTTTCTTTGGCGTAAACGGTTCGGGCAAACACTTGAATTGGTCGATAAGTACCGATTGTTGTAAAAATCTTTTAGAACCAGGTGACACACCTTCGGCAAACATACAGTTTTTGTACTTTTGTTCTGCAATTATCAAAGCAGTAGATAAGCACCAGGATTTACTCAGAGTAACTATTTCGTCGCCATCGAATGACCACAGGTTAGGAGCAAACGAAGCACCCCCGGCAATCATTAGTATATTTTTAGGTGATGAACTATCTGGAATATTTAGCAGATTGGAAGAAAAATTGTCGGATAATTCCGAATTTGTTGGATTTTTGGGATTAGGGACCGATGCATTACCTAAAATTCCAAGACACACCGGAGATAGGAACAGAACTTCTCCATTTGCTTTCACAGGAAACAAATTCGAGTTCAGAGCAGTTGGTTCCAGCCAGTCTATCTCGTTTCCCACAACTGTATTGAACACAATTGTAGCTGATGCAATTTGCGAATTAAATAACGAGTTGGAAAAAAAGTTAACGTTGAACATACCATTGGAAGATGCCGTTAGGGATATAATAAAGGATTCTTACTCCCAACATAGAAGAATTGTATTCAATGGGGACGGCTATTCTGAAGAATGGAAGTTGGAAGCCGAGAAACGCGGATTATTGAATATTCCGAACTCATTAGACGCAACTATGTTATTACCGTCGGATAAAAATAAAATTTTATTCGAAAAGTACAAAGTGCTTTCACATAGGGAATTGGAAGCAAGATTTGAAGTAAAAATTGATAAGTACTTCAAGGTAATAAATATCGAAGGCGAAACAACCGAATGGATTGCTCAAACAATGTTGTTACCCGAAGTGATTTCATACTTGAATGAATTATCAGAAACCTTGAGAAATACCGAAAAAAATTCGTTACCTAATTCACATCTGAGAACATATTTAAATGAATACTCAGAATTGGTTGATAAATTTATTTTTTCGATCGAAGAATTACGAAGAGTAAACATTGATTTAGGTGGCGAAACAACTTTGGAAAAAGCCAAGCACATGAAAAATGCAGTAATTCCTGCAATGAATAATGTAAGGATAATTGCAGACAAATTGGAAAGATTAACTGCCGATAAAAAATGGTCGTTACCAGGTTATCGCGAAATGCTTTTTGTAAAATAACTGATAATAGCAGTAGCTTAATTCTTCATTTTGTTCAATAATCCTTAATTTTGTATTTAATTTTCAATCATAGAATTAAGGATATTGAATGGCAAGTTGGAAAACATGGTTTAACGCAACCCGACCAAAAACTCTTCCAGCAAGTTTGTCGCCAGTTCTCATTGGCACATCTATTGCTTTTTACCATAATTCATTCAACTTTTTCTATTTCCTATTAATTTCTATATTATCTGTATTAATTCAAATCTCCACAAACTTTATTAACGAGCTATACGATTTTAAGAAAGGTGCTGATACTGCAAACAGACTGGGACCCACACGCGCAGTAGCTGCTGGTTTGATAGATTACAAAAGTATGAAATATGTATCCATAGCACTGGTTTTAGTAATTTTTGCTTTAGGAATGATATTAGTGTGGAAATCAGGCTGGATTATCCTGGCAATAGGTTTATCGAGTTTGTTTTTTGCTTGGGCATATACTGGTGGTCCGTATTCATTGGCATATAACGGATGGGCAGAGCCAGCAGTACTCATTTTCTTTGGAATTTTTGCTGTCAATGGCACTTACTTTGTTTACACTGATAAATTTGATTGCATCCCCTTGATTGCAAGTTTAATGCCGGGTTTGTTATCGACTAATCTGTTGTTAGTCAATAATATAAGGGATATCGAAACAGATAGGACCGTAAATAAAAATACCTTGGCTGTAAAACTAGGCAGGAACTATTCCAATCATTTATATTTAATCATTCACTTTTTCACATTATTGATACCATTTTATTTAGCTCAATATTTGAATAATTATTTATTGTTGATTCCCTTGGTTTTGCTTTCGCTTCACATAAAATGTGCGAAAAACACTTATTTCTTGAATGGACGTGAATTAAATAAAGTGTTATTTTTAAATGGATTATTAATTCTGCTAAATGGTATTCTTACCGCTTTAGCATTCTACTTGATGAAGCAATATGGATAATTTATTATTAAAAAGTAAGCAATTGTGGCTGGTTTTCGGTATAACGACAATTGCAGTTATGGGCATTGCATCTTTTATGTCGGCCTATCCGAAAATAGCTGCTCATTTTAACGTTACCCCAGATAAAGTTGCTCTGATTTCGACAATATTCACCTTGCCGGGTTTGTTGCTAACACCATTATTTGGTGTTCTTGCCGATAAAATTGGCAGAAAAAAAATCATCATACCTGCATTATTACTTTTTGGATTAGCAGGAAGTGCAATTATTTTTGTTAATGATTTTAATTATTTTTTATTTTTTATATTTATGCAGGGAATCGGAGCCGCTCCTCTCGGAGCATTGAACATCACAATTATTAGCGATAAATTTGTCGGAAAGGATCGAATTGCCGCATTGGGTTACAATGGGACCGTTTTGAATTTATCCACATCGATCTATCCATTTGTTGGAGGTCTTTTAGCTGGATTTGGTTGGTACTATCCTTTTTTCTTGCCTTTACTTGCAATTGTTGTAATGTTTCCTGTTTTGTTTTTCTTGAAAGATGAACATATAAGTAAAGTAAATTTTTCGGACTATTTCTCGGCATTTGGTTCAACAATTAAAAACATAAAAGTACTTTCGATTCTATCTTTGGCCGTGATTACATTTTTAATTTTATTTGGTACACTGATTTCCTTTCTTCCATTTTTAATTACCGAAATGGGAGTAAAGAACCCTGTATTTATTGGGATGCAAATCGCAACAATGTCGATTATGGCCGCTCTATCGTCGTCGCAGCTAAAAAGAATAAATAATTATTTCAGACAGAAACAGCTTCTGATTTTTGCATTTTTATTATATGGAATTGCTTCGATTTTAGTAATATTTTTCCATCAGCCATGGCTTTTATTTATTTCGTCTTCGATTTATGGAATAGGACATGGGGTAAATATCCCAACTTTGGTAAGTTTGCTTTCGCAATCAGTTCCCAAGGAACAATTAGCTGGATTTATGTCGTTACAGAGAGCTTCCTCCCTTTTAGGACAAACATCTGCACCCATAATCTTTGCTATTTTTTACAGAAGTTTTGGAATTGAATCGACTTTTGTATTAGGGGCTGTACTGGCAAGCTTAGCAGTAGTAATCATTTTATTTTTTATCAATTCACAACAACAAACATGATTTCGATAAATAACTTATCAATATATTTCGGGGGCAATCCACTTTTTCAGGATATAAATTTTGCTGTATCCAAGAATGACAGAATTGGATTAATAGGTCGAAACGGGTCGGGCAAAACTACAATCCTGAAGATAATTGCAGGATCAATTCAACCAGAAACAGGCGTTATCTCTACTCCAAGAAATTATAAAATTGGTTTTTTACCGCAGGAATTACATATACAATCCCATGAAACACTTTACGACGAAATACGCTCTTCGTTGGTCGAAATCGAAAGTTTACGAAATGAACTTGAAGATTGTGAAATTCAATTAAGTAAATCCCAATCGAACGAAGAAACTATTTCGTTAATCGAAAAAATAGAGCATTTGAACTATCGATTGGACATTTTGGGTGGCAACAAGATTGATGCCGAAATAGAGCAAACTCTTACTGGTTTAGGATTTAAACGCTCAGAATTCTACAATGATGTAAATAGTTTTAGTGGTGGCTGGAGAATGAGAATTGAGCTTGCAAAAATTCTATTGGCCAAGCCAGATTTAATAATGTTGGACGAACCCACGAACCATCTCGACATAAATTCACTGCTTTGGTTAGAAAAATTTCTTAAAAATTATTATGGTAGTTTAATAATTGTTTCGCACGATACTAATTTTTTAGACAATATTACAAACAGAACTATCGAGCTGGCAAATAAAAGACTGTACGATTACAAACTTTCATACTCCGAATTTGTAGAATATCGCATTAAACAGAGAGAACAGCAATTAGCGGCATTCAATTCTCAACAAAAAGAAATTGAAAGAATCGAAAAATTCATAGATAGATTTCGATATAAATCCACTCTTGCAACACGGGTTCAATCCAGAATAAAAATGCTAGAAAAAATCGACCGCATAGAAATTGACGAATTCGAAAATTCTTCTATTGATCTAAGGTTTCCTTCAGTTGAGAAATCTTCCTTAATCGTATGCGAAGCAGTTAATTTATCAAAACAATATGGAGAAAAACAAGTACTGACTAATCTCAATTTCGAGCTTGTCCGAGGTAGTAGAATCTCTTTTGTTGGCAATAACGGAGAAGGAAAATCAACACTTTGTAAGATTTTAGCTCACCAACTTGATTACAATGGAAAAATATACTTTGGGAATTATCTGCATATTCAGTATTTTTCGCAAATGATTTATGATGAATTGAATCCGAATAACACAATTTTGGAGGAAGTTGAACGGGTTTCAGTCAATAAAACCCGTGAGGAGGTCAGGACGGTATTAGGGGCATTCCTATTCCACGGCGACGATGTTTTTAAAAAGATAAAAGTGCTATCTGGTGGTGAAAAGTCGCGAGTTGCATTAGCTAAAATTGTAGTTCAGCCTTGCAATTTTCTAATAATGGACGAACCTACCAACCACTTGGATGTTATCTCCAAAGCAGTACTAAAAGATGCATTACTCAATTTCGAAGGAACCTTAATAATTGTATCGCACGACAGAGATTTTCTTCTTGGATTGACACAAGAAACATGGGAAATAAAAAATCATCAAATAATAAAACATTTGGGCGATTTTGAACTATATTTGGAAAAAATTCAGAACACAAACCAAACTGTTAATTTATCAAATTCTTCATATACTTTTTCAGACAAAATCGAAAATGAACCTACTGATTATGAAATCCGGAAACAATTAAAAAGGGATATAGAAAAACATAAACGAGAAATAACCAAGATTGAGAAAGAAATTTCAGAACTGGAAGAGAAAATTGCCAAACTCGAACTAGATTTTTCAAATCCAGAAATTACAATGAATAAAGATTTAATGATGAAAGCAGAAACAGAATATAAATCATATAAAAGTAGGTTAAACTCTTTAATTGAAAAGTGGGAATTTGAACAACTTGAGCTAGAGATTAAATCGAACCAATTTGAGATTTAAAATTCATGTTTTATGTAAGGTAGTCTGATTGTAATATTAGTACCTTCATGCTCAGCACTTCGTATAGTAAACATACCACTGTGCAATTCAACTAACTTCTTGGCAATAATTAAACCTAAGCCCACGCCTTGTTGCTCGAACACATCTCGTTCAAATTGCATTAAAGCGCCGATATTTTCTACTTGTTCCTGGGTCATACCGCGTCCATGATCGATAATGACCAATTCAAAGAAGTTGTCTGAAATTTTTGAGGACACTTCAATTTTAGAACCAACATTAGAAAACTTAAACGCATTATCTAATAGTTCTTCAACAATTTTGTGGTAACTCTCGGAAGAAATATTAATTGCTATATCGAACACATCAGAATTAACGATAAGGTCATTCTGCCGGTTGAACCTCTGGGCAACAAAGCCAGTTATATCGTGAAGTATAGCCGCTGGTTCGACTGTTTTGAGTTTTTGCAGTTGCAATGTTTTCTCACCATCCGAAGCAATTGCCTCGATACGGCTGTAAATAAGATAATTTTCAGTTATTTTTATTAATCTCTTCGAGGAATGAATAATATCTGTAGCAAGTTCCTTTACTTCTTCAGCAAGAAGCTTTTCGGGACTATTTTGTAAGAATTTGGCTGAACCCATTATCTGATTCAAAACAGTTCTAAACTCGTGAGGTAATACCCTTGTAACTGACTTACTTACTTTTTGGACTTTTTCTTCGATAACTTTTTCCTGAAGGAATGATTTTTGTATTTGAGCATTTATAGAAGTTATTAACTCTTCCCGTGAATAAGGTTTAACTAAAAAGTCGTCAGCACCTAATTGCATTCCAGTACGGATATTTTGCCTTTCTGTAAAAGCAGTAAGAAAAATAAAAGGTGTTCGTGCAGTAAGAGGATTACTTCTTATTGCTTTCAGAACACCATATCCATCCAGTTTGGGCATAGAAATATCACAAAGAATTAAATCCGGCCTTTGAGAATTCACCATTTCTAACCCTTCTTCACCATCTCGTGCAGTAATTACGTCGTAGCCTTCAAATTTTAATAAAGTTTTAGCGGATTCCAAGATAAATGGTGCATCATCAACAACTAAGATAGTTTTCATTTACTACTTTTTTTATATAAAAAACAAAATTAATAAAAATCTGTTAATTATTAACATTAATCTTCCGTTGAATAGGTAAAGTAATTATTGCTAAATTTTGATCATTTTTACCAAAGGATTCTACGCTAAATGAGCCATTAATTATTCTTATTTTGGAAGCTGCTTTTGCAAACTTAAAAACTATTTCTTTTTTATCGAATTTTAAAGCTTCAACCAGATTGCCTGAATACTGCTTGTAGAGCTCTATCATTTCGTGAACTGAAGGATTTGGTTCGGATAATATTTGCAATATTAATACTTTTTCGTAATCATTCTTTTCTACATCAATATATAATTCGTTCTTATCCATACCCTCGCTTAATGCTACTATAATTTCATAAATCGATCTCTCGATATATGTTTCACTGGTTTGCAAGGTAATTGTATTAACTAAGTCGACATCATATTTAAAGGTAATATTTTCTTTAATATTCTTTCTCAAATCATAAAAGATTTTAGATAATTTTATGGAATCGAAGGAAATTTCTTTAGCTAAGTCACCCTGAATTGCCACATCAACGAAATCAGAAACGAATGAAAAGATTTCCTCACTACTAATCTCAGCCATTTTGATATACATTTCTCTCTCATCTTCAGTTTCGTATATCTTCTCATTGAGCATTTGCAAATAACCTAGAACACCTGTAAGAGAGTTTCTTAATTGATGGCTTGCATTAACCATAAAAAGGGTTTTGGTTTCGTCGGATTCACGAGCATAGTAACTAGCTAATTGCATTTGTCGGGCTTTGAGCTTTGCTTCTTCTTCTGCCATCTTTTCCAATGTGATATCTCTACCGATTACATATACTAACCCATCAGCAACTGATTTCGTAATAGTCCAATTTACCCAAATAAATGGCCCTCTAGATTTTTTCATCAATAAGTCTATCTTTGTAGATTGTTCATCGCCACAAACAAGAATTTTATTTTCCAATTTCTCTTTGTCTTCGGGATATGCTAATAAATCAAAAATTGATTTAGTGATAAGTTCAATACTTTCGTATCCAAAAACCTTTTCGGAAGCTGGATTCATTGATCTCCAAACTCCATTCATATCCATAGCAGCGATAATATCCTGAGTTGTTTCGACAATTCTTCTTTGAGAACGGGTCATTCTTTCTGCCAAATCCAATGCTCTTCCGCGACTTGTGATAATTGACAAAATAAATCCCGATAAGAGAAAACTAAGAATTAAAGAAATTCCACCTGCTACAAAGGGCAAATACGCCTGGATAGCACCACCAAAATCAGGTACAGTATTAAATGTTATCTCGATATTTTTACCAGCAAATTCTGTTACAATTGTCTCGGATAAAATTGGTGTATATCCTGATGCAAGTAGTTTGTAGTTAGAAGATTTGAAAAACTGTTTTCTTGAACCATTTGCTCTAACTTCCATTACATCAAATACAATCGTCGAGTCCGATGCAAAAGCTGTTTGATTATCTTTCGACATTCCTGAAAGTGCTTCCTCCACATACTTGACAACGTCCAATTCCATTGCAAGAGCACCTTGGAAACCTTTCATATATGGATTATCATCTGGATAAATTGGATAGAAAATAAAACTTGTTAATTTGTTGTTGTTCCTGTCGAAAACTACAAAGTCACTCATCGTTTTCATCTTTGTTTGTTTCGCTTTTGCAAATGCATTTGCAAATTCTGGAACTGTTTTCAAATCAAATCCTAGTAATCGATCCTCGACCTCCGCATTATAAGGAACCTTTAGCTGAATTGGATAATAAATTTCTCGGTTCCCTTCTGGAATAATCTTATAATAGTAATAACCTAAGTTTTGAGTGTTATATACAAATGATCCTCTTTCGGAATCTTTAACTTCCATTACATATAAGATTGAATTAATAGATTTATAGGTTTTGGTTGGAATTGTTCCATAAATTTCGAAATAGTCCCGAACTACTTGTGGTAAAACGTCATATAACCCCCTCATTGAGGTTAATATATCTAATTGGGTATTTTTTAGATTAGTCAACCGTGTTTCAACAGATTGGATTGCTTTCCTGAATTCAGTTTCCTGCTGATTCCTAACATTTTGCTTTGTTGTATCGAAAATAAATATACTGGCAAAAATCAATAAAATAAATATTAAAAAGGCTGGGTAAGTCTTCTTGAAATCATATACTGAAATTCCTTTGTTCCCAGACTCTTTAATAATTTGATCAAAACTTTTTATATTATCGCTCATTATTTTTCCGAATTATGTTAAAGAAAAACTTCAATATCATTAACAAATGTTGTTGTGCTAATGGGTTTTGATAAGTATCCATCAAATCCTTGAGCAAAGAACTTATCCCTGTCGCTTATGCTTGAGAAACCAGTAATAGCAATTATCTTGATGTTTTGTTGGTTAGGCATACTCTTTACATGATTCAACAGCTCACTTCCATTCATATCTGGCAACAAAATATCCATCAACACTATATCGACTGAATTGTCCTTAAGCCAATCCAGCGATAGAGCAGCATTTTCAAAATCAAATACTTCGTATTCAGCTTTTTTAAGAAGCATTGCAAATAATTTCCTGTTTGGAGTATTATCTTCGATTATACAAACTTTTTTACCCATTTTTGTTTATCATTTAATTAATTTTCAAAATTAATAATTATATGCTAATTTTAGTATATTTTCTTCACTTATCTTTCAACTATTATTTCAACTCGGCGATTTTTTGCTCGGTTAGCAGCAGTATTATTTGGAACAAGAGTTCTAGCTGCACCATAGCCTGTATTGAGTATTCTTCCTGCAGGTATGCCTTTTCTCATCAAGTAATTTTTAACATTTTCTGTTCTTAGTACCGATCGTCTGAAGTTTTCCTGGACAGAGCCACCTCGGTCGTCGTTATGACCTTCAACAATAACACGTGTGTTAGGATTGGAAATAAGAAACTGAGCTAAAGCATCAAGATATTCTCTCATTTCTTTGCTAAGGTCATAATCTGTTTCTGACTTAGGATAATTATATATTTCTCTCTTACCAATCACTATCTGCTTTATAGGCTTGGATTCTGGAACAACTTGTACTACTTCTGTCGGTTTTATTTCTGTTTCTGGTGGTACTTCTAACTGAATTTGTGGTCTTTCAATATATGCTAAGTCTGCTGTTATAAAGTTCTGAGGAATTATCTGAAAGTTAACTCCATTGCTAACATTAGCTGAAGCTAATGCAAACAGAGGTGCTTTGTAATTTGGATTAAAAAATAATGTATCAACAAATTTCCTGTCTGGACCTATTTTTATTACAATTCCCATCTTCACCGAAAATGAGTTGAAATTAGAACCAAAATTTGAGATTTGATTTGTTCCAGTGTTCATTAAAAGATAAAGAGAAACTTGCGACCTTGCCAATGCTCTTATATTTGCTGAGAACAAATCGTAAGATATGCCAAGGTGCAGGCCTGCTCTAAAATTTAAATCCTGCAACCCCATCGTATAGACTTCATCAATTTGCTCTGAATAATAAAACCGCTTTTTTTGATTTGTTTTAGCGCTTAAAGGGATTTCAAAATCGAAACCTCCAAAAG
>CAYOPF010000039.1:0-20930 GCA_964405755.1 uncultured Chloroherpeton sp. | reverse complement strand
ATGACTTCAAGACATCGGATGTGTGTGTGCAAAGAAGATTCTTTGCCAGGTGGGGACGAATGACAAGGTTTTAAGATAGACCTATCTATGACTAAAAATTCATTGGTTAAAAATAGCAGGATGAATTAAAAGCATCAATTATCACACTTTTAATTCAAGGAAATACATTGACTAGGAGGACATTCTAAATTATATTAAATATTTCTAACTACTCAATGTTTTTTTCGTAAAGCATGTACTTTTTATAAATTTCTCCATTCATTGTTGATTGCAATGCTTTGTTCATTATTTCATTAATTGATAAAATCCAAGACGCTTCTCCTTCGGTAATACCTCGTTTTCTTCCTCTTTCGGCCACCTCGTAATAAAGTACAGCATCTAAACCTGTTTTACGAAATTCTTCTAAAACACCCAAAGTGATAACTCTAACCCGTGTTATCTTTTTCTTCTTCGTTAATAAGTGAAATGCAGCACCAATCAATGAACCTGACTTATTATGGATTAGTACTTGATTTATATCGGGAAGAGCAAGTGCAAATCCTGCAATTTTTCCTTTTACTTTTGCAATCAACACCAAGTTTGGATCTGCAATTTGTATTAAATCATCCACGATGTAATCGAATTCCTCTTCGGTAGCTTTCACAAATCCCCAGTTCTTTTCCCAAGCCTGATTGTAAATATCTTTGATGGTTTGAATATCTTTTCTAAGTTTAGTTTTATCTTTGAAATTAAGATTTTCAATAGTAACTTCGTATCGTTGGCGGATTATATTTTGCATTCTCAGCATTTTTTCACCAGCATAATTCTTCATCATAAGTCGATAAGCGTATAGAAGCATTTTTTCTTCCAATCCATAATTGCCAATCAATTCTATATAATACTTTGGATTGTATTTCATCATAATAACAGGAGGCAGATCGAATCCATCAATAAGAAGTCCAATATCATCGTTCATACTTAGGTCCACAGGTCCTCGCATAGCTTGCATTTCTCTTTCTTTTAGCCATTCTTCTGCAGTTCGGAGTAACTTATTTGCTACTTCCTGATTATTAGTTGATTCGAAAAAACCAAAAAATCCTACTTTATCATTATGAGTTTTATTGTGATTATCATTAATAATTGCAGATATTCTGCCAACAATTTGTCCATCATCGTATGCAAGAAATTCTTGTGCTCGGGCATGTGTAAAAAATGGATTTTTCTCTCTGTTGAGCAATTTCATCCTATCGGCAACAATAGGAGGAACAAAATTGGGGTCTTGACGATAAAAATTCCATTGAGATTTGATAAATTTAAACAAATCAGCCTTTGTTTCGACTGAAACGATATTTATGGACATTTTTCAACCTTTTGTTTTTTTATTACAAACAAAAATAAACATTATTTTCATTATTTTTAAAAAAATTTTGGGGTACGTTGGGACAAAATCAAAAAAAAAACGTTTATATAGTATATGAAAATGCAAAAATGAAAAAAGTTTTTTCGATATTGATAAAAATCACGCTTTCGATAAGTTTATTGTCAAACTTTTATGGATGTAATTTATGCCCGAATAGCACCGATAATTCTACTTATCAAGATGAATTAGTAATTTCGTATAGTGCTCTTAATGGAAATAGCATTCTTGTATTGTCTAATATTTTAAGTTTATCCTTCAGAGAAATAATCTCGGATGTATCGGTCCATTCAGCATTTGCAGAAAATGGAGATTTTTGTTTTATTCGAAAAAATTATCAAAACTCCAATTCTGCTATGTTTATGGCGAATATTTACACAAAAAATCAAAAATTCTTGGAAATTGAAAATCAAATTTTTTCGATAATCAACCCAGTTATATCTCCCAAAAGCAATGCTATTGCTTTCTCTGGAGGTAAAAAGCAATTATATATCTGGGTCAATAATCCTGTTACTAAAACATCCTACATTGACAAAATCACAAACACTTTCCTCGAAAGTTCTGTTCCAACATTTACTTCGGATGGGAAATTCCTCTGCTTTTTGGAACAAGAACAAACTACATTAACCCTGTCGGTGATTGATATACAGAAACCAGATGAAACAATTAAGAAATTTAACTTTTACGGACAGAATAGCATTTTCGGTCAGGAAACAAAGTTATCACTCACCGAAAACGGAAAAATATTTTTTATTTCGAACGATGAAAATAACTATTATTTCAATCTTATCGACTTGGACAACAATTCAATTACCAAAAATGAATTATCCAAAAATGTAGTTCAAATCACAACTGGTGAAATTTCGTGGGATAGTAAAAAAGCTCTATTAGTTAGTAATGATGGCGTTATCTGGGGTGTAAGCTTTAGGAATAATAGCATGAAGGTATTTCAATTGACTAAAGCCGATAATTGCTCTAAGTATGTTGATGTCCGGTGGAAAAAGAATTCAAATACATTTATAGCTTTTCGTATTAATTGCGATAATACAATTGGGAATACCAAAAAACTATACTTAATGTCGGTGGATGAAGTAAATGACGAAATCAAGTTGGGAAGCAACATATATTTTTCTAGCAATGTTGTAAACGCGTATTGGAGATAATTGGTGAAGGATTATTCGCAATATAGTGACTCTAAACTTTTTGAATTGTTCAGTCAAGAACAAAGAAACAGAGCGGATATCTTCACCGAGATTTATAATCGCACCTCAGTTTCGATTTACAATTATTGCTTGCATATCCTCGCAAATCCCCAAGACGCAAACGATGCTACACAGGAAACTTTTGTGAAATTCTACCAACAAAAAGAATTTCATAATACTGTTTATTTAAAGGGATACTTATTTAAAGTTGCCCGTAACGAATGTTTGAGAATACTTCGAAAATCCATAGAACTTGAGCCAATTAATGAAGAAGATTTTGGGTCGATGGAACTTAATCTTGAAACCAAAGAACTTTCGCAAATTATCAACCATGCAATCGAAAGGTTGCCGTTTTCACTCAGGGAAGTTTTTGTTTTAAAGTTTGTTCAGGGAATGGATTATGACGAAATAGCAAAAATAACCATGCTCAACATTTCGACGATTAGAACTAAAGTATATCGTGCTATAACAAAAATGCAGGAAATGTTGAAACCACATTATAATGAAAATTTAAAGGAGCAAAATAAATGAATAAGCAAGATTTAATCTTGGATTTTATCGACGGGAAAATAGATCCCGACCACAACGATGTTCTTTTCGAACATTTGTACTACGACGAAGCTGCTCGTGTAGAATTCACTCAACAAATGCAAATACTGATGAACATCAACCAGGCTTTCAAAGTGATGCCCGTTCCATCATCGGTAACCAATCATATTTTTACAGAGTTGGGAATTAAAACCAATATTTGGTTGAACGCTTTGCAGAGAATCCGTCAGTCCCGTTATACCAAAGCAAGCTTAATTGTTGTTGCTTTATTACTTATTACTTTCTCCAGTTTCTTTGTTGGTCAATGGTATAACGAAAATAATGCCGAAAAATATGGATATGGGAACAACTTCAAAAATAATTTCCCGGTAGTATCTTCGGAGGAAACTAGTAATGCAAATATTAATAATATTAGCAAAAATACTGATGCAATCAACAATAAGGTGCAGAGCGCCATTTGGCAAAATCATAACTATTTAATGCAACTGGCTAATTTATCTATGATTTCGAATTCTATTGAAAAGTACTATCAATCTTATTACAAAGGATTATTTTCGCGCAATGCAAATAAGAACAATATTGTTAATTCCGATGTAAACTACATTTCAAAAGATAACGTAGAGAACATACTTAGTCGAGCAGAAGAAAATAAAGAATCGAAAAGATATGATTTTGATAAAAACATAAGCTTATCCGATGCACAAATAAGTTCAAGCAAATTCTTAACGAAATCATCTTTGAATAATTACAATAACAATCTGAGAATTTCTACATCATTCATCGATTTTGTTAGTTCAATTTTACCCAAAGATTATAAGTACGAAATCACAATTTCCAATATGTCCACACAAGTGGCATTACCAAATGGTTTGAATTCAATAGGTAAATATCAATTCGATTTAAATGCTCGTTATAATCTTAATTCCAATTCCGCTATTGGTTTCAATTTAGGATATGATAATTTCCCACAAGAGTTTACCCGCGATATTCAAGGAAAACAATTTTCGCAAGTACAATCACCTGAACTGGTGTATTTAGGAATAACATACCGATATAACTATTTTGAATCGCCTACTAATCCGTACTTTTTACCTTATATCGATTTGATGATTGGAGCCACACAGGTAGGACCTTTACTAAAAGCTCAAATTGGAGCAAATATACCAATTTGGAACAGACTTGCACTAAATTTAGGACTACACAATTCATCACTGTTTTATAATGTTGACAACACCATTTATTCAACAAATAAACTTAATTTTGTATATGGTATTAACATAAAACTTTAATGCGATTCAACTTATATTGTTTTATTTTTATTTTGATAATAATCGGGTGCGAATGTCCACCCAATTTAGATACAGATAAAAATTACATTCCCCGCGAAGCCTTGTATTTAAGTATTATCAACTTATTGGATAATTCGCAGCCCATCAGCGTTTATTCAATGAATATCCAAGTTAAGAAATTAACTAAAATCCAACCAATCACTTTTCAGGAGTATTTCAAATTTCAATCAGGAATTGTTGATTTTAAATTGACCAATGGAACCAGCTCAATCTACAATACAATAATCAATACCGAAAAAGGTGAATATTACTCAATTCTACTACACAAAAGGCATCAAGATATAGAAAGTATTTTACTATTCGAGAACATAGACAAAACAAAAAGCAATTTATATTTAAGATTTGCAAACTTTTCGGCAGTAGACAAAGTTCGGTTTGTAGTTAAAAGCAATTTACCCCAAAATTTGGAATATAATTTGATTAATCAGGGAATTACCGACAACATTGCCTTTCCATCGATTCCATTTACCCTCGAAGTACATAAATTGCCGACTGATAGTATAGTTGCAAAAATCGAAAACATCAATTTCAATCTTGGAAATATTGCTTATTTTATCCTGGTAGGCGATTCAATCAATTTGGAACTCTATCAATCCATTAATAAATATATAACAAATAAAAAATACTAAAGAAATATTGTAAAAATTCTTATTAATTTTGTAATTTACAAAAAACAAAATATCAGGTGTGAAAGTGAAAAGAATTATTCAATTAACATTGATTGCACTTTTAGGTGCATTTATTTTGCAAGGATTTCAATGCTCTTCGAGAGAGATGACAACTGCGAAAGTTGCTTTTAAGAATGGTGATTATGATAAAGCATTGGATTTTGCCCAGCAGGAACTTACTAAAAATCCTCAAAGCGACGAAGCATACTTGCTGATAGCAGATATCTATATGATGAAAGGTAATTTAAAGAAAGCTGCAGAATTTGCTGTTAAAGCAGACCAAATTCCGAATAAAGATCCCAAATTGGCACAAAGACCCAAGATTTTAATAAATAAAATTTGGGTAGATTGCTACAATAGTGGTATAGATAACTTTAACAGGTATTTTTCGGCAAAAAACAATAAGTTTCTGGATTCTGCAATCAATTATTTCGAAATAGGAAAGATGGTTCGTCCCGAAATGCTCGATTTTTATGGATTAATTGGGCAAGCCTATGAGTTACGAGGCGACACATTGTCTGCTCTTTCGGAGTATAATGAATATGCAAACAAAGGAAAAGATGAATTAAACTGGATTACATCCAAAAGTATTTATTTGTCAAAATCTCGCAGAGATATGTTAACTGAGTTAGGTAAGCCAAAAGTGACCAACGGTATTTCGGGATCATCGGGAGATTCCTTGTTAACTGACATTTATGAATTGGAAGGAAAAGACGTTTACTTCTTCTATAAAGATAACAAAAAAGATCTGAACTTTGCAATTGCTGGTTGGAGAGTTAATCCACCAAAACATTGGTTACCAAATGAACAATCTCAATGGAATTCATACAATATTGGACCATTTGCTGCGTTGGCACAAATTAATTATTTTAGAAAGAAGTACGATGAAGCATTGAAGTTCGTAAAATTACTTGGCATATTAGAACCAGGCAACACTAATGCTAATGCTTTCCTTGTTCAAATTTATCAAGATATGGGCAAAATGGACGAAGCTGAAAAATACCTACTCCAATTAGTAAAAGAAAATCCAAAAAACAAAGTATTTTATGCTCAACTTGGAGACTTATATCAAACCAACAAACAATTCGATAAGTCTATTGAACAATACAAAAAAGCACTCGAAATCGACCCTAACTACGATGTTGCAATCAGAAATATAGCTTCCTCCTACAAAAACCGAGCAAGTATTTCGCAAGCAAAAATAAAAGAAGAATTGGATGCTGAAAAGAAAAAAGAAGAAGCCGACAAGAAGTACAAATCGACGTATCAGCCTAATCTGGAATCATATTATCCCGATTTGAGAGAATCAGCTAAATATTTCGAAATGGCTATAAGAACTGAACAATACAAATACGACTTTCAAGTTTATTCCGATTTGGTGAATATTTATTTCGTAATGGACGACAAGTCGAAAATGAATAATTATATCGAAAAGTTAGAACAAATTGAAAGCAATGTACCCCAAAATCAAAGAGAATACTACTATATGGAATTGGTAAAGATTTTTGGTTACACCAAAAATATTGAAAAAATGAAGTTATATCAAGGTAAAATCGGTCAATAATAATGGACAACAAATTCGAAAATCCAGAAAATCAACAACCACAGCCACAACAAATCAACATTGAATTGGGCGAAAAAGAAGCTGAAGGTATCTATGCTAATTTAGCAATAATTTCGCACTCCAACGCCGAGTTCGTAATTGATTTTACACGCATTTTGCCTGGAGTACCCAAGGCAAAAGTATATTCCAGAATTATAATGTCGCCAGTACATGCGAAAATGTTAGTCAGAGCTTTGAACGACAATGTGAAAAGGTACGAAGCACAATTTGGCGAAATAAAAGGAGACGGATCTAACATTTTCCCCGGTTTTCCCGGAGGCACAATTTCAAATTGATAAATCATCAAAATGAAATAATCAAAGTTTTCAAATAATATTAACCTAATTACAAAAGTGCCATTCCTTAACCAGAATGGCCTTTTCTTATTAATTATCGAACAGAAGTATTTAGATTGTGAATAAAAGTCTTTATTTACAAAATGTATAGTTTAATAGTTTATACACTAACCTTGCACAAGTGAGATTGGTGTGATGAATTCCTTCGACTGGGGCTAACTCTACTACATCAAAACCAATTATTTTCTTTCCTTGATTTACAATTTCGCGGAATATATCCAATGCATCACAGTAAGAAATACCGTCTGGTTCGGGGGTCCCAGTAGTAGGCATAATTGAAGAATCGAATGCATCTACATCAAAAGTTATATAAATCTCATTGCCGAGGGTGTTTACTAATTTTTCAATCCAATCATGTCCGTATTTTCCTGTTCGAATACCAGAAGCATAAAATGTGTTAATATGATTTCCCCTAATAAACACAGACTCTTCGATACATTGAGCTCTTATTCCGACCTGTGTAATTTTTTCGGGGGGGAAGAATTCGCATACCCGAGCCATAATCGAAGCATGTGAATATTTTGAATCCTGATAGGAGTCCCTCAAATCCGAATGTGCATCAAATTGAAGTATGCTCATATTCGGAAATATCTCGAAATGTGCTTTAATTGGAGCTGTGGAAATTGTGTGTTCTCCGCCAAGCGTTACAACAAATTTGTTCATTGCCAACAAATCGGATGTTTGCTGGTAAATAAGCTCTAATGCATCTTGGTCAATTTTATTTCCAAATTCAATTGGTTCAATTGTTGCAATACCTTTTTCGAAGCATAATTCTCTGTCGAACTCATCATCATAGAATTCCACTTGCCACGAAGCTTGGATTATAGCTTTTGGACCCAGTGCCGCACCTTCGCCATAACTTACAGTATGCTCGTATGGAGCTTGAATTATTGCTATTGAAGAGTCTTGCAAATTGGAATGTTTATCCTCGATAGATAAAAAATTTTCAAATTCTTTTACAGTTTTTATCATAGTAATGCCTTATATTCTTGCAAAGTTTTGTTTATAACATCAAATACTTGATTTTGGATTTCTAATTCATCTTTCTTATTGCCACTTTTTGGCATATTTACAGGTTGATGGATAATAACTTTAACAAGTCCCTCCTCAAAACTGTAATGTCCCTTGGGTAAAATCTTATTCGAGCCAACTATTGTAACAGGGACAATTGGTTTTTGAGATTTAGAGGCAAGCATAAATGCACCTCTTTTAAAATCCTGCAAATTGCCATCTTTACTTCTGGTTCCTTCTGGAAAAAGAAGTACTGATGCACCTTTCTGAAAATCTTCAATTGCTTGTTTCATCCCTTTCATTGCATCCTTGCTGTCCTCCCTAACAATTCCAATGTAAGGCGATTTAATTAAAACATAACCAAAAAAAGGTATTTTTTCCAATTCTCGCTTGTAAACAATTCGAAAATTGCAAGGTAAAGCATATTGAAGAACAGGAATATCGAATAAACTAGAATGGTTGGATACAAAAACATAGTTTTCGTCTGGATTAACATTCTCCATTCCAATTATTTCCAACTTTACTCCAGCTATTCGAAGAATAGATAGCCCCCATTTTTTAGCTGTGTTATAGAAATAATCAATCTTTTTTCTATTAGGTGAAATCAATGTAATTCCACCATAGTAAAAAACAGAAAGTGCAATTCTAATTAATTGAAATATAAATTTAAAAATTCTCATCATCATCACTTAATTGTCGTGCACATGATTTGACAAATTTTAAGAACTTGTGTGTCGGAAATACTGTAATAATGATGTTTCCCTTCTGTTCTTAAACTTAATAGTTCAGCATCCAAAAGTATCTTAAGCTGTTTGGACACATTTGCCTGCAAATACCCAGTTTCCTCGATAATTTCAGAAACAGTTTTTTCTCCATTTTGAAGTGCGTACAGAATTCTTAGCCGTGATTCTTCACTCAAAATTTTAAATTTATTAGTAATTAAGCAAATCTTACTTTCGTTAATGAAGTATTTGGCCTCGGAATTCATAAAATAAAATAAGTTAAAACTCGTTTTAAGTTTATTGAAAAAACTAAATTAACAAAAATGGAACAAACTGCAAAAGTCATAGTGTTTTCGACTCCGACATGTACTTATTGCAATCAGTTAAAAAATTATTTTAAAGAAAAAAACATAAAATTCAAAGACGTGGATGTTTCGCGAGACAACTCGGCACTTTTGGATATGCAAAAAAGAACGGGTGGCAATAAAGGAGTACCTGTAACATTGATAAACAATCAGCCGATAATCGGTTTTGATAAAATTAAAATTAACAAATTATTAAATATTAAATAAACATGTACAACAAATCTAAGGAGTAATCATGCAAATCAAACCATGTGGAGATCGATTATTAATCGAGCCAACAGAATTACAAAAGAAAACAGAAAGCGGTATCATAATACCTGATACTGCAAAAGAAAAACCAATTTTAGGGAAAGTTATCGAAGTAGGAACTTCCGACGATGTTAAGTCGAATTTTGAAGTTGGCGATACCGTTATCTATGCTAAATACGGTGGCGAAGACATTTCTCTCAACAATAAAGAGTACAAATTAGTACAAATGTCTGATATTCTTGCAAAAGTTATAGAATAATTAAAATTTTCATAGTCCCAGAAGTATATTAAAAAAAACTTTTGGGACTTTTATTTATTAATACCTATTCAAACATATTAATGACAAAATTAGCAGTAGTCGGCAATCCTGTTCTTCATAGCTTAAGTCCCTATGTCTTTAATTACTTTACCTTGGGCTCACAAGATACAATAAAATACAACAGAATATCAACGCCATCAATCTCGGATGCCTTCAACTTTGCCAAAGAAATGGAATTGGATGGATTGAATATTACAGCCCCTTTCAAATATGATGTACTGGAATTAATCGATAAGGTTGATTATCAGGCAACAAATCTTAATTCATCCAATACAGTCAAATTCACAAATAATAATTCAACTGGCTATAATACTGATTATTTTGGTATTTTAATGACTATTTGGGATAATAATGTTATCCTCAACAAACAGAAAGTTTTAATGCTTGGTGCTGGTGCAGCGGGGAGAACTGCGGCTTTTGCAGTGCGAAACCTGAATTCAGTTGTCTATATATGGGATAGGAATTTATCTAAATCTCAAAAGATTTCTAAGGAAGTTGGAGTTAAGTTCATAAGTACAGATGAACTTATTAAATCTCTTGATTCTTTCCAATACATAGTTTCCACAATCCCTCATAATTCCGAAATATTGGATGACCTTCAATTTTCCGACAAACATGTAATTTTCGATACAATCTACCACAAATCTTACTTTAAGGAAAACCAGAGCAAGTTTGGATATAAATTAGTTTCGGCAGAGAGATGGTTAATCAATCAAGCCATTTTGTCCCATGAAATATTCTTAGGATATAAACCTAAAAATATACCTTTAGTTCCCGATTTAGAAAAACATAAAAGAATAAAACATAATTGCTATGTCCTAATAGGTTTTTCCGGTTCTGGTAAATCCTCAATTGGTAATAAAGTCGCCAACAATTTAAATGCAGATTTTTTTGATATCGACCAGATGGTCGAACAACAAGCCCAAGCTACTATCAGTCAAATTTTCGAACTTCAAGGTGAACCCTCATTTAGGCAAATGGAGACTGAATCCTTAATTTCGGTTTTCAATAAAATTAAGTCGAGCAACAAGCTTTCAATCATCTCTACTGGTGGCGGTATTCTATCCAATCCTGACAATATCCCATACCTAAAACAACTTGGGTTTGTTATTTGGATGTATTCTCCTTTATTTACCTCTCACCAAAGAATTAAAGATTTAAATAACAGACCTTTAATCAGTGATTTAGAGACTGCAAACAAATTATTTAATTCAAGAAAAGAAGATTATTTTAAATTTTCTGATGGTATTTTCCTAAATACTTCGGTTCAGGATGAATCTGTTAATAGATTAACAAATGAAATAGGAAGATTGTTATAACTGGTTTTTTAATTATTTAAAAGAATAGTTGGAATAGTTTATAAATATTTTGCCACTTGTTGTTTTTTGTTTTTTCTCCTTTTTGTAGAATTTGTTCAACTCACCAGTCATGCCAGGTGGGATTTTCATATCTTTAATATTGAATAGGGCTGTAATTTGTTTAGGAACTGGATATTTGTAGTTCATATAATCAATAAGAAATTCAAATTTACCTTGCTCTTTGGTAAAAATTGACAGCTTCCGAATATTATTTTTTTTGTTAATCCATAATTGTCCCAAAATAATGTCGTCGTCGGCATTATTCGGTACTATTTTGATGTTTCTACATAAGTCATCACTGATAGTTTCGGCCTCAAGCTCAATTAGTGTATAGTCTTTCAAATTTAAGTTTTTAATTTTGGATAGGGGATCTTCTTTTGGTAACAAAGCGAAACCTTCAATATCATAACTGATGCTATCTGGTTTGATATATGTAAGCTTACCCTTTCTTTCCCCAATTTTGATAAATTCTACATCTACCTTCAGTTCCACACTGCAGGTATAATTAGGGATAGATTTTAATGATTTTATGGTGTTTTTCAATAAATCTTCTTTCGAAATTGTTTGTGCATTCGCAGTAAAGACAACGAATAGGAGAATTATAATATTTATAAATAATTTCATGATAAAATGTCCTTATTTTTAAAGTGCATTAAGCCTATGGTTAAAAATAGAAATATATATGATGATTGAACAATGAATGTTTGCCAAATTTCGTAATAATTCAAATCATATTCAAACAAAAGTTGCCAACGATTAAAATGTGTAGTGAATATATATGGCAATATTGGTTCGAATACGGTATAACCAAGTACAGTCAGAACATTGAGAACAATTATAATTGCTATTGTACCAACTATTGGAACAATTGAATTTGAGGTGAACGCCGATATCATGACCGAAAGTGAAGTAACTACCAGCATAGAAATAGTGCCAAGGAAAAATGCATAAGAAAACCTCCAAAACAAATCATCTTGATTAAATACGCTTACACCTTGTTTAACGACTACCAAATCGCCGAATCCGAACATAAGATAACCCAAAATATATGAAAATAGACCTAAAACAACAAGAAGCAGTATAGTATATATTATGCTCGTTATTACTTTTGCAAAGTAAATCTTACTTCGTTTGTATGGCTTTTGCAACCAAATACGAATTGTACCAGAGGATGACTCTCCCGAAACAATATCACCAGTTACAAGGCAAATCAATATAGGAATATGTATAAGCAAACCATTTAGCAATATGTATGTTGCAAGGTTTGCATTAATTATATTTCCCGCCATTAGAAAAGTATTTTCCAAGTTATCGAGAATAAAGGACACAATTGCCTTACCTTGGAAATACATTGATATCTGAAATGCCAATACAATGAAGATTACTGCACCAAAACCAATGTACGTCCTTGGTCTTGTTAATATTTTAAATAGCTCTAACTTGATTAATTTCAACATATTTAGTTGTTTGTTAATTTTAAAAAGTAATTTTCTAAACTTCTGTTTTGATTTATTTCGAATAAACTGATATGATTGCTTATAATTCTCTTTATCAAATCTGGTATGTCCGATTCTTTGATTTCTACATAGACCTGTGTTTTATCTACAGAGAATTTATATCCGTTTGACTTGAGATACTCCGTCAATTTATCGATCTCATCGGTCCTTAAGGAAACATGCATGCTATCTTCACCCATCAGTTCAGCAACACTTCCTTCCTTAATTTTCTGCCCATTATTAATTATCAGCATACGGTTGCAAATTTCTTCAACTTCGGACAAAATATGAGAAGAAAACAACACAGTGATTTTATCATCACGGTTAATCGATCGAATAATCTCTCGCACATCGGCTTGTCCTTGGGGATCTAATCCATTGGAAGGCTCGTCTAAGATTACAAAACTAGGCCTATGTAATATTGCTTGAGCGATTCCCAACCTTTGTTTCATGCCTTGCGAAAAAGTTTTTACATTACTTTTTGCACGGTTAAATAGGTTAACTAACTCCAGAACCTCGTTTATTCTATTACTTGGATTTGATAAATCGGACATCTCTGCTATTAACCACAAATTATCGTAAGCGGAAAGATTCCCATAGAAATCTGGCTGTTCGATTAAAGCACCAATATTGCTAAGATAATTTTTTGAATTAAAATTTATTTTTTGATTTAAAAAATCAATGCTTCCTTTATCAGATTTTAAAAGTCCAAGAATGATTCTTAGAGTGGTACTTTTACCTGCTCCATTTGGCCCCAAAAAGCCATATATATCGCCATTTTGAACTTCGAAAGAGAGGTTATTCAGAACTTGCAACTTACCGTATGTTTTTACTAAGTTGTCAACTTTTAGGATTGTATTCATTCTCTTTGAATTAATTGACTTATAAACGATTGAATTAATCAAAAATTATTGATTAAAATCCAATTCAATTCGAATTCTTGATATAAAATTATATATATTTTTTTATTATTTTTGTAAATATTTTTATAAAAGAGGTAAAAAATGAGTTTTTTGTATGGATTTCCAGTTATGAGATTGGTATCGAACAAATAGACGAACAACACAAGGCCCTTGTTAACATAATTTCAAGTTTATTTGATGCAATGAGAGTTGGATTGGGTTACAAACAAGTTCAAGAAACAATAGTTGAGCTTAGGGACTATACAATTACACATTTTTCGGATGAAGAGAAGCTGATGAAGGAAATTGATTTTCCCAATTATATAGAACATATCGAGGCGCATAAATATTTTATTGAGACTGTGGAAGATTTTACGAACAGATTTGAAAATGGTGAGATGGCACTTTCTTTAAAAATCCTGGAATTCTTAAAAAACTGGCTAACAAACCACATCTTAACTGCAGATAAAGAAATTTCCGAGTTTAAATATAATCTAAGATAATAAAGGCTACATTAGACATAAAAAAATGGCTGCTTCAAAATATTGAGCAGCCATTTGTCTTGTTATTGTAGGTATTTTTACTTCTTTGGAGTAATTACATAAATCTGGACAGTTCTTGATAACTGACGACCCAATGTTTTGTTGTTGTCGAAAACTTGAACACTTTCGCCTACTCCATAAGTTTCGAATTTTATGTTTTTTAATTTTGAAGATAAATAATTCTTAACTGCGTCGGATCTTTTTGTAGCCAAATTTTTGTTATATTCGAAATCCCCAATTTTATCAGTATATCCATAGATTTGAACAGTTGAATTTGGACCGATTGCAGGAATGACGTTTTTATCCAAAATCTGCTTATCCAAATCACTTATGTTTGGACTATCGAAATCGAAAAGAACTAAACTGAATTTGGAAATTGTTTTATCGGGTAGATTTTCGCTCTTCTTTCTAGAGAATGAGAAGTAATCTGATGGAATTGAACCATTAATGTTTCTGCTTAATCCACTTGCGGTTTGAACAGTTAAATAATAATCAACTGGAACACTCGACGATGCTAACTGATTTGGCTTAATTTGCCATGTGGACTCAACTGGGAGTGAATATCCTTCCAACACTTCCAACTCATCTCCAGATTGCTTATAGACTAATTTCCAGTATGTTACCTCATCATTAGAATTGACAGGAACTTTGAAATTAATTAAATTTGGAGTAGTTACTCTTTCTTTGTCTCCAAACAGTACTATAGGTTTAAGAATTTCGAAATTGCTGGAAGATATTTCTGCACGGCGGTTCTCTGCATCTCCATCCACATCGTTTTTGTTTGATGGTTTAGCTGGAAATCCACCAGGAGCAATATTTATCCTATTGTCTGTGATACCATAATTTGCAATTAAATAATTTTTAGTAAATTCTGCTCTTTGTTTTGCTAATGTTTTTTCGTTTTTCTGTTCTTTTGAACTAACTGTACCTGTAACAGTTATCACTGCCGAAGGATTTTCTTTCATTCTCTTACCAATAATATCCAGATTATATGTGTTAATCTTGAATGCATCTGGCGTTAAAGTTTCCATTGTGAATTCACCAGCCATATTTTGAGCACCTAAGGACTGCACGGATTCATCTGGAACAGCTTTCGCCTCTGGGAAAAATACATAAGGAAGTAATGGAAACAATTCAGAATACTGAACTTCTTCCACATTAATTTTGTTTAATGGACGAGGAATCATTTTTTCGTCATAATATGAAAGTTCGGCCTGCCCAACATTCAATACTTTGTTTTCTACAGGTTGGATTGGTTCTTCGTACTTTGTGAGACTGTATGTGAGATTAACTCCAAGTCGTATTTGGCTGACATTCCATTTATCATAACCACTGTTTGTCGAAACAGTAGTAAGTGGCAACCTGAATGATGCTTCGGGGCTAAGGTAAATATTATCGCTTAACTGGAAGGTATAACCAACGCCTGCAGCGATTGCCAATCGTGAAGCCTTATCCACAACATCGATATCAGATTGTACATTTTCGCCTAAAGGTGTTGTTGTGACAAAATCGTATTTGATACTCATTGGAGCGCCAAACTCCAATCCGGCTAAAAGGTACATAGGATTATTGAACAAGTTATGAATTTGTAGTATCGGGCTAATTTCTATATAGTCTAACTTGGCATTTACGCGATATCTTGTAAACTCATCTTCGTCGGTAAACAAACTGCCATTCAAATTGTAATAGCCAATTCTTCCTGAAATTACAAACATGTTGTTGATTGGGAAATTCCCGATTATTCCAACAAATGGACCAATTCCAAGTTCACTTTTTTGGTCTGTTTCAAATGTAGAATGCAGGTTTAAACCCAAACCACCATAGAAACCAATATTGGTTTTCAAATCTTGTTGCTGAGAATTTGCATTAAAATTAAACCAAAATGCAAAAAAAATCGTAGTAATAATTAATTTTTTGAACATAAAAGCTCCTTTTATGAAAAAATTTTGAAAATAACTTAATTCTATGATGTAAATATGAAAAAATTATTTTTTACAATTGTCGTTTTTTTGCAAATAGCAACTATAGTTAATGCTGGTGGACTCGAATTTGGTATAAATTTCGGTTTAGCAACTCCAAGCGACAAAATCAACGACATTTACAACTCCGATAAGCTAAAATACGGAAGCTTGCAGGATTCAATCGCCAAAATGATTTCTGATGGCTTAGGTTCGGGTTATCACCTTGGCATTAGACTTAGTATGCCATTGAACCAAAACTTCGATTTCGTCGGAAATATTGGGTACAATTCATTTCCACAATCGAAGATTACAATAACAGACCCTGCTAATGGTGCTAAATTAGCTGAACTTTCTACTTCTACGAAAATTATTCCTTTAGCAGCTGGATTAAGTTTCTTTCCATTCAAATCTATTATCAGTCCTTATATTACTGGTGAACTGAGTTTTAACTATATCCAAACTGCAGTTGAAACAACTTATTTTGGAACTCTAGTACCTATTGCTACTACTCCAGCAAATAACCGATTTGGCTTTGGATTTGGTTTGGGAACTAACGTAAATCTTGGGATTATCGATTTAAATGTTGAAGGAAAATACAACTATCTAAACATGATTGGCAAGGAATCCGAAGAACAAGATAAACACTATTTTACTCTACTTTTTGGGGTAATATTCTAACAAAACTGAATACTATTGAAATCGATCCAAAACTCTGGATAGGATTTACTTATAGCCTGATGATTAATCACTTTAAGTGGTTTAGGATTATTAATCGATAATAAAGCGGCGACCATAGAAAACCTATGGTCGTTTTCCGTGTTAAAGAAATCAATTGAATAATCACTTCCTTGAATTTCCAGACAATTGTTTTGATCAGTAATTTTAAGATTATTTTCGTTAAATACTCTTAAAATTTTGTCAAGTCTGTCTATCTCTTTTAATCTCAATTTTTCGATATCATAAATTTTGGATTTCCCACTGCAGTTCAATGCTAAAACACATAAAATTGGCACTAAATCTGGATGATTTTTTGCAGAGAACTCAAATGAATTCAAGTTTGATTTATCTACTTTTATGGAATTTGGTTTTATTTCTACTTGAGCACCAACAAATCTTAAAATTTCAACAACAACTTTATCGCCTTGTTTGGAATCCAAATCTAATCCAGCAACCTCGCAAGTACCTCCTATTGCACCTGCAATAAGAAAAACAGCCGCATTGCTCCAGTCATTTTCGCATACAAATCTTCCCCCAGTATAATCTGATGGATAGCAAATGAAAATATCTTCTGTATCCTGCACAATTTTTCCGCCAAATTTGCTAATTAAATCCAATGAGATGTCTATGTATGGTTTACTCGAAAGCCCAGAAACTTCGATTACCGATTCTCTATCTAATTTGGGTAAAGATATCAATAACCCTGTTAAGAATTGGGAAGTTTCGGATGCATCAAGAGTTATGTTTTCTGCATTAATAGGACCTTGAATATGAATTGGCGGGTAACCGAAATTAGTTTTTACGGTAGCACCCAATTTAGAGAGTATCGATTCGATTTCAAACAATTTACGCTTCTGAAGTGTTTTTTCTGCAATTAACTGATATTTATTATCAAAAAGGGCAAGAATTGGTGAAAACATACGAATAGCCAAAGCAGATTCGTTACAATTTAGTGTTAAATCCTGACTATTTCTTCCAGGAGTAATTCTAATTTGATTATCTTGAGTATCCACTTCACAACCAATGGATTTTATTATATTCAAAACTGCTATAGAATCGTCGCAAAACGATGGATTATCAATCAAAGTGGGATTGGACGATAGCAATGACAAAGCAAGTAATCGTTGGAAAATACTTTTTGATGGTTTTGCGTCTATTTTACCGTTGATTTTGCAATTTTGTAATATCATAATCAAGAAATTTAACAAAAATAAGAAATATATGATTAAGAATGTACTTGTTTTGATGGCTAACGGAACTGAAGAAATCGAAGCCGTTGTAGTAATTGATCTATTAAGACGCGCAGGTGCAAATGTTACTGTTGTTGGAGCAAACGATATTATTAATTGTTCTCGTGATTTGAGAATTTTACCAGACATTCCTATGCACAAATTGAACGAAACAAAGTTGTACGATCTGGTGTATCTTCCAGGTGGAGCAAAGGGAGTGCAGAACTTGATTGACATTCCCAAGGTTTACGATGTATTGGATAACCATATATCTCAAAGGAAATATATTGCAGCTATATGTGCCGCTCCCACTATCTTGTCGGTTTTAAACTTAATGAAAACAACACAAAAATTAACTTCTCATCCTTCGGTAAAAGAAGAATTATTAAATTTTGATTATAGCGAAGAAATAATAGTCGATGATAATCATATAATTACCAGCAGAGGAGCAGGAACTGCCTTCGAGATGTCTTTTTATTTAATTAAATTACTGTTTGGCGAAGAAGAGATGCAAAAAATTCAACATGCAATCGTATGGAATCAGAAATGAGTAAAGTTTGTACAAAATTCACTGTTCATGGTTTTGTTCAAGGAGTTGGCTACCGCTACTTTGCCTACAAGTCTGCAGAAAAATATAACATTGTTGGTTATGCAAAAAATCTACTCGATGGCACTGTGGAAGTTGTCGCCGAAGGCGATAAAGACAAAGTTGAGTTGTTCAAACTCGAATTGATGCGCGGACCCATGCGTTCTCGCATCGATAGGATAACAGAAGAAGATTGCACTATCGATAAAGAATTTGATTCATTTAATGTATTTTAAATTGAGAAAAAAATCAAAAAAATCATCTTAATATTGATATTTTTTCTTTCCACAAGCACATTTTTTTCACAGCAGTGGGAAATAATTGGATTAGATGCACCTTCGGCAAACCCATTAGATTACGAGTCATATAAAGTAATAAATACAGATGAATTCGAATACATAATACCAAACATTGATTATTTTCGGCCAAAGATTTCTCTTGTGCTAAGTGGTGGCGGAGCAAGAGGCTTCTCTCATATTGGAGTTCTTGATGCGATCGAAAAGCATGGGATTAAAATAAACTCCTTGGTTGGAACAAGTATGGGAGCAATCATAGGTTCTCTTTATGCAAGTGGTTACACGACTGATGAAATCAAAGACCATTTTGGGCAAGTTAACTGGGAGGAATTATTTAAATTAATCGAAAATGCCGACCGCAGAGACTATATATTTGATAAAAAATCCTTATTCGACAGAAGTTTATTGAAAGTTTACTTCAAAAACTTCGAGGCGATTATCCCACAAGGTCTTTCGTTTGCAAATAAACTTAATGAAATTCTTAGTAATTTATTATATAATTCCAGATATATATCTTTTGGTACTTATAATGAACTGAAAATACCATTTCGTTCCGTTGCAACCGATATTGTTAAGGGAAATACAGTTATATTGAAGGATAGAAGTTTACCTTTATCAGTGCGAGCAAGTTTAACAATACCGCTTAGGCATTCACCTGTATTTATCAATGATATGATGTTGGTGGATGGTGGTTTGATGGCTAACCTTCCAGTAACAGCAGCAATCAATGAGTTTAATCCCGATATAACCATCGCAGTCGATGCCACATCGCCCTTGCTCGAGCTTAAGGATTTGGACAGAGCATGGAATTTGGCAGATCAGGTTGTGTCTATCGAAATGCGAAAATATACAGAATTGGAGCGTAAGAAAGCTAGCTATGTAATCAGTCCAAATCTAAAACATTATTCAAATACAAACTTTTTGTATTTGGATTCACTTATTAAACTTGGTAAAGAAGCTTTCAATGATTTTGCGGATAAAATAGTTGCCGATGTTAATCAAAAAACTAACGAAAATATTGAAAAATATCTAAACGAAAAATTTAAAACTAACCTTACTTTTTCCAATTTAACACTCAAAAATATCTCACTTGTTGATAGTTTTTCGCTCAATGCAATACTCAAATCAAAGCAATCAATAACTATCAAAGAAATATTTAATACGCTGATACATTCCGAAGAAAAATATAATAAGTTAAAATACTCAATTTTAAACACTAATACAATATTAATCGAATCTGATAGGAATCATCAAATTCAATCTATAGAACTATCGGACGATGCGCCAGAACTTGTTCAAATATTTGCAAATCAATTAAACTATGAGTATTTTGCTGAAGAAGTCTCGATCGACTTAATTAATAATATAGCCGAGAACATTTTATTCGAAGCCAGAAAACAAAGTTATTGCTTTCTTAGTATCGATACAGTAAAATGGAATAATGACAGTAAAACTTTGTACTTTCATATTAATCCAGGGATAATAGATCAAATTTCGATAATAGGCAATGAGACAATAAACAATAATTTAATAAAACGAGAGCTGTTATTCAAGGAAAATGAAATTGCAAAATACGATAATATTAGTTTAAGTCGGACTAATTTAATGGCAACAGCTTTGTTTTCTTTTATTGATATATATCCGCAGAGAAATGAAAAAGGGAATATAAACATAATCGTATCTGTCTCTGAAGCAGGAAATCAAATTATGCAATTAGGAGTTCGTGCAGACAACGAACGTAACCTGCAAGCAAGTTTGGATTTTATCCATAATAATCTTTGGAACCTGGGGCTTCAGTTGAATTTTTCTGCCTCTGGGGGTAGCCGAAACCAAAATATCAGCATAACTAGCTTAAACCCAAAGTTATTGGATGCCGAATTTACAACAAAAACTACGATATATTACGATAGTCGCAAATTCTATGTTTATGAAAATTCTGTTGATCTAAAGGAAATGAAGTTATTAAAATACAATATTTCTGAGAACCAATGGAACAAAGTGGGTGGTTTGTTTTCGGTAGGCAACCAGATTGGAAATAGTGGGAAATTGTCTAT
>CAYOPF010000038.1:0-21244 GCA_964405755.1 uncultured Chloroherpeton sp. | reverse complement strand
AAAAATCATTGCCAGTACATACATACCTCAGTTAATAAGACATATTCAAATTTTACAGAAAGCACTTCTAGATAGCAATACTCAAATGTACTTCAAGGTAGGTACTGCTGGAACAGGCGGTATGGGCTTCAATATTCCATATACACATAGCGAAGAACGACCATCAAGAGTTTTGATGTCCAAAACTGCAGTAGCAGGCGCACAAACATTATTACTCTATATTATGGCCCGTACTCCAAATGGTCCATTAGTAAAGGAAATTAAACCAACTGCAGCAATTGCATGGAAGAAAATTGCTTATGGCGAGATTAAACGCGGTGGCCGTCCAATAGAGCTAGTCGATCAACCATTCGAAAGTGCTTTGGAAATTGGTGGAGACTTAGTATTCGACGATTTTACAAATATAATTGACAAGAATGACTACTTTAAGGCAGTCTATGTCGATACTGGCGAGAACGGAACTTTCTCAAGAGCAGAATTCGAAACTATAACTTCTTTAGGACAAATGGAAATTGTAACCCCTGAAGAGATTGCAACATATTTAGTACACGAACTACGAGCTGGCAATACTGGACGAGACGTTATAGCAGCATTAGATGCTTCCACACTTGGTCCTACTTATCGAGGTGGCTTATTGCGCAGTTCTGCAATTGATAAATTAAGAAAAATCGAAGGTGATACTAACAGCGAAAGTATAGCATTCGAATTGCTTGGTCCTCCAAGATTATCAAAGTTACTGTTCGAAGCAAATCTGATAAAGAAAATTACCGGGTCTATGCACAATTTCCTGGAAACACCTTCGGATGAAGTTGCAAAGAAAGCAGAAGAATTAATTCACAATAACGATTTATTGCGTTCCCAAATGCTTTCCATCGGATTGGTAATTCTTTTAAGCAATGGAAAAAAATATCTTCGCGGTAAAGAAGTAAAAATTCCAGTTCACAAAGCAATTAAATCATTACCATTAACATCAGAAAATATCGATAAATGGTGCAACGAAGGTTGGATTGATTTACGACCTTCCAATTTTGATTATTGGAAAACAAAAATACAAGAAATTATTGAACAAGCTGAAAGTTATCCAGCTGACGACACAAGCTCAAGATTCACTTATACAAAGGATTATTGGGACAATTTCGAAACATTTAACGAAGGAAAAATCGTTGGATGGATTTTTGAATACGAGGACAAAGGCTGGAGATTTAAACGATAAAAATTATGAAAAAAGTATTAATAAATAATAACAAATTATGTTTAACTAAATTAATAGGTAAAACGATGAAGAAGTTTTTTGCACTTCTTTTAATGGTTGCCGTCTCTTTTACAATAGCTTATGCTGGCGATAAAAAGGATGACGATCAAATTCTAAGAAAGAGTAGGATTGGTGAACCTCCAACGTTCAACCCAACACAAACTAGTTTTCCTGCTCCTTTCAGTGAATTGACCCAACCAAGAAACCAAGCAGCTGCGTCTACTGGTTATTATTGGGTTGATTCCGACGAATCTATTCCTGCTCAATTCCGTAATCCCGACGGAACTTCGAAGTGGGATATCAAAGAAAACTATGTGGACACATTAGTCCAACCAGGTACTTGGACAAGAATTCTACCTGGTCCAAGACAATTACCCAAATCACATTGGGATAACTACAAATTTGACGGTCATCCTTATTTCCGTAATCCAGCTAACGCAAACAATCAGTTGGTAGATTTCTTCGACCACAGTGTTGTTGGTGATGGTGCTTTGGACTCGACTGACGATGCAGTTGCAGGCCCAATTCCAATCAGTATTGCTGGTGGTTTTTACTTTAACGGAATTCGCTACGATAGTTTCTATGTATCCACCAATGGAGTGGTTGCATTAACCAACCGTCGTTATTTCTATGATGACCAAGGTAAAAGAATTGTGCCAACAGGTTCTATTACTGCTTACGACCCAATGAGTATGGACTGGTTTGTAACTGCAAGCGATCCATTATTGGGATGTACTCGTTGCCGCAACTATGCAGATAATGGTGGCGGTTTTGGTACTGGCGATCCTGCAAGAGACGACTTCGGTTATTTGCACTCAGTAATGGGTTTGCAACCTAACCAGGTTTCAACTGTTCCACCTCCATCAGGTCCTACACAAAGATTGAATGGTATTCGTGCTCGGGGCCAAAGCTTCAATGGATTAAGTGCAAACTTGAAACAAGCTTTGATTGCCTTTGCATGGGGCGATATGGAAATGTCGCAGTTCAATGCAGATAAGAAAGTTACCGATGGTTATGCTAAAGCATATTTCAAACGTTCTATCACTTCCGACAAGATGATTATTGCTGTGTACAACATGGCAATTATTCGTACGGTTAGCTTGGTCCAAGGTGGCACTCAAAACTTAGTTCCTAACCGTCGATTAATTCAGAATACAAATATTACTGTAATGGACGCTCAAGTTATTTTGAATGGTAGAGATAGTAGTATTACTATTGTATACAAAAGAGTAACAGACGGTCTAAGATTTGGATTCTTTAATGATCCTGCTCACGTAGTTATTCGTCGTAATTCTATAAGCGGTGTTGCGGGTTGGGCTCGTCACAACAACTATCCATTAGTTGTGCCAGCTCCAAATCCTAACGATTCTACTAAGTATCCACCTAACTTGGATCCAAATAAACCTGAATATTTCTATCCGTTTGCAACTCCAGCATTAAGTGGTGAATATCAACAGTATACTGTCTATTTCGATAAATACAGAATAGGTGGTCAGGGCGATATGGACTATGATGTTCCTAGATCTGGTAGTAAAGTATTATTTAAGCAATGGAAGAACGTTTTAAGAGCTCCAGACGTACAATACTTTGTTCGTGAGTCAAAAGACTTATCCGTTCCTCTCGAAAAATTCCCAGTTAAAGTTGCTGCAGCAAACAACTATGAGTTATTTGCTGGTACGCCAAGAATTGGTGCTATTCAACCTGTAACTTTAGTACAAAATTTAACCAATGATATTCAAGGTCCAAATGGTGTAAACTTTACTCCACAGGAATTGAATTTCCGTGTTCGTTTCAGAATTGAAAATCAAGTAACACAAAAAGTAGTATATAACCGTTTGATACCTATCAATCAAGCATGTTTGTCTGCTACTGCAACAAAAGATCCCGGTTTGATTTACCAACATTGTAAAGACGCGTTAGCTCAAGTTTGGTTGTGTGCAAACGTAACTAAACCAGGCGGAATTTACACTGCAACTCCTCAAACTGATTTTGATGGAACTGGTTTTAAAGGTATTCCACCTTATAAGTTCGTACAAGTTTACTTCCCACCATTCGAGCCAAATGAATTTATTCCATCACACATCGGAAGATTGAGAGCTTATGTAACTGCTGAACCATTTACCCCAGAAGGAGAATCATTAGGTGATGCATGGCCATTCGACGATGAATATAGTTTAAACTTGTTCGTATTAAGAAGATTGCCTGGATTTAACGATGACGTTACTGAATTCCACGTAGTAAACGGTATTAATATGCCTTCAGTTTGGAAATGGGTTAACATAGAAGCAGAAGTTGTTAGTGGTGAATCAGTCTCCGAAAATCCATTACCTCCAAGAGGCCGTTATAATGCAAGTTATGAAGCTAAATTTGATGAAAATGGAAATATTACTGATAAAACATTTACTACTACAGCATTGGAATCACCAGCAATCAAAATGAATCGTATTTTGCTTGATGGTTCAGAACCAAATCCTGGAACCATCACAGGTCGTGCTGGTAATGGCGACGAAATCCGTTCATTCCCTATCAACATGAGTGGTAAATTCAACTCTGTTATTTCGATCTCAGTTCAAAGAACACAAATGCAAGCTGATTGGCCACGAGGTTGGTCCGATCAACGATTTATTGGTCCAGAACACAGAGTAGTTCAGAATGCACAATGGAATGCAGTTTATACAAATGCTAATGCTGGTTGCAACGCTCCAGATGAATTGGCAGTAGAAATTTTACAACCAAGCAACGATGGATTAAACGACATCGTCAACCCGTTAGATGCTCAATGGAGTGTTCACCCAAGAAGAGCAGGTACACCTCCAGTTGGTGTTGGTGCAGTAGCTAAGAACCCTGCAATTACCGTTATCGGTGGTGGTGGATATCGAGTTGGTTTCTTAGAATCCGATAAAGACTCTGCTTTAACAAAAGAAGACACTGGTGGTGCCAAATTCAATGGTTTACGCCCAGATATCTTCGACGATGGTATCGATCATCAATACAAGAAGTACTTCGTTACAATCCCAGATACATTTATCAAGTGGAAGAATGAGGGTGCACGTAACTTCCGTTTCAGAGTTAAAGTGTTTGCTACAAACGATAGTAAACAATGTACTCCAATCGATCCAATATTTAGTGATGATGCCGATGACTTTATCGTTGATAACGTAAGTATTACAGTTCCGAAGGAAGTTCCAGATATCGAAGTAAGCTCGGTTAACCTGAGATGGCCATACACAATTGCTCCTGCTTCACAAGCAACAAGTATTCCTATCATGGTTTCGCTAAGCAATAATTCATCTAAGAACGCACCAAATATGTCTGTGAAAGTAAAAATATATCGTGCAGACAAATTAAACAATGTCGAAAAAGAACCTATTTACTGCCGTGCAGAAAACATTTCCAATTTGGCAGGTGGTCGTCAAATCGAACTCGATATGCCAGCTTGGAATGCTCGTAAGAGTCAAATCGATACTTTACAAAACTATGTAATTCAAGCAATGGTTGTGATGGCCGAAAAAGATGCAAACACAATCAACGATACTAACTTTACAAGAGTATCATTAAGATTCGGTGATGTTTATGCATACGATCCTCCAACTAACCAACCAGTAAGCAACGTAGCTGCATTTGTAGGTGTTTCTGGTCGTGGTTTGAACTTTGCTGCAAGCAACTGGGCTGGTTCATCTGCTCAGGGTAGTGGTACATTCCATGGTTGGAATCCAGTAGAAGATGCTGCAGGTATTACTGGTGGTAATATGTCAGGACAGATTGCAATAAGATTCAATGTATTGAACATTGATACAGTAAAAGGTTTCCAAACATATTTCACTGGCTTGAGCCAATCTCCTGAACCAATCCAAGTAATGATTTACAAAGATCAAGGTGGTGTACCAGGTTCTATAGTACCAGGTACATGGCTTGCAACAACAAGACAATACAACAATTTATTAGGATTCGAAAGATATGTAACTCTGGATATACCAGGAGATGGTATTGAATTGCAACCAGGAACCTATTGGGTAGCTATTTCCCAGTTAGGTGAATATGGTTTGAACTTAGGTGCATCAGCTTCGCGTATGGGCTTAAGAACCACAAGTATCTTTATTTCACCTAGTGGTGTTTATGGTACTAACGGATTATCTTTAGCATTAGACAGAAACTTTAGAGTTAAAGACTTAACAGGTAAATTAACTAACGATAACTTCTTTGTATATCAAAACGTAAGATTTTCTGGTGACTGGGTTAAGTTTACTCCACCATTTGGTAATCCTGCATATGCACACGGACACCACTTTGGTATAATGGAACAAGAACTTGGTGGTCAAAACCGTTGCGTTCAAACATTGCAACAAGGATCATGGCTACCTATGCACCGTCCATATTTTGGTGGTCGTTCATTTGGATATGATCCAAGTTACCAATGGTGTTCCGACGACTTACCAGTTAAATTCAATTTCTTCGACTACACAATTCGTCAATCAGGTATCGACTTGATTTGGGAAACTTCAGTTGAAGAAAATAACTACGGTTTCTATGTTGAAAAACGTAACCAAACTAAGAACGAAACTGAATTTTCTCCAATCGCTTTCAAGGAAGGTAAGGGTTATTCGATGACAGCTTCTCGTTATAACTATTTAGATAACGATGTCGTTGCTAATACTACCTATCAATACAGATTGCGTCAAGTTGATAAAGATGGTACTCAATCATGCGAATCAACAGATGTTATCACTGTAACATTCGGCACAGAATCGATGATGGTATTAGAACCTAATATGCCTAATCCATTCCGTGGAGCAACTTCGATTAAATTCTCAGTACCAGGTCGTTCGCAAACTAAACTTGAAGTACTCGATATTTATGGTAACGTTGTTAAAACATTAGTAAATGCAGAATTATCAGGAAAAGATCATCAATACATTTGGGACGGAACTAACGAATCTAATCAATACGTTACTTCTGGTACATATATTTACCGCTTAACATCCGGTAAAGAAGTATTGACTGGTAAAATGACTTTAATTCGCTAAGATTTTCTAATCTCCAAGGGGCTGTCTTTACCAAAAAGGCAGCCTCTTTTTTTTAAAATAATGGATTAATTATGGAAAATACAATTTTTACCAAAATAATAAATAGGGAAATACCTGCTCAGATAGTTTTCGAAAATGAAGAAATTATCGCTATAAACGACATCAACCCTCAGGCACCTGTTCATGTATTGATAATACCTAAGAAAATGATACCTACTATTAATGATTTAAATCCCGAAGATGCCGAATTAGTTGGCAGATTGTTCCTGATTGCAAAAGAGATTGCAAAGGAAAAGGGAATCGACAAAGAAGGTTACAGATTAGTTTTCAATGTGAACGAAGGAGCAGGTCAAACAGTATTCCATATCCATTTACATTTAATGGGTGGAAGAAAATTCAATTGGCCCGCTGGCTGATCTATTTTTGTTAATTTGCATTTTTATTTTATGCAAATTGATGGAAACGATAACATTAGATTTTATAGCAGACATATTCAATACCGAAATTCAATCACTAATTTTGGCAAAGTCCAGAATTAGTGATAATTTCTTAATAGCATCGCAATTAATCGCAAATGCCAATAAGGTAGTGGTGTCGGGTATTGGTAAAAGCGGTATTATAGCACGAAAAATAGCAGTAACACTGGCAAGCTACAACATTTCTGCTATTTTCCTACATCCAGTCGAAGCATTGCATGGAGATATCGGAATTATCCAGGAAAATGATGTTGTGATATTACTATCCAAAAGTGGCAGTACAGATGAAATTGTAAGGTTGGTTCCATTTATAAAATCAAGAAATGCCAAAATTATTTCTATTATAAACAACACTAATTCATATTTATCGACCAACAGTGATGTGGTTTTGGAAGCGCTTATTACAGAGGAAGCTTGCATATTTGGAATTGCACCTACATCGAGTACTACAGTTTCATTGGTAATTGGTGATGTGCTTGCTATTACTGCAGCCAAAATGAAAGGTATCACAATTAAGGATTTTTCTAAAACCCATCCACTCGGAAATATAGGTCGAAAAATTAGCTTACAGGTTAAAGATGTTATGCACCAACTAAGTAAGCTATCTTTGTTGGATAAACAGACTACATTAAAAGACACTATTATTTCGATATCGCAAATGGGATTGGGGTGCACAGTTGTGGTTGAAGATGATTATTCGTTGGTTGGATTTATTACTGATGGAGATATCAGACGTGCATTGCATAATAATGATGAAATAAGGCATTTGAAAGCTATGGATGTGATGACAAAGAATCCGATTACGATAAATCAAGATGAATACCTCGATGTTGCATTATCAATTATGGAAAACCGACAAAGTCAGATAAATTCTTTAGTTGTAACTGATGATAACAATATTGTAGTTGGTGTAATAAGATTACATGATATTGTGAGAAGTGGAATTTAATTTCTGATTGGACTTGGCTCAATCATTCTAAATTCATTTTTCTCTTCTTTTTGCTGCTTTTTACGGGATTTTCGCAGGGAATCGATTCTCTTATAATTAGGATTGATGACTTCATTTTTGGTAATCACTACATCCTTAGCTATATAACCCGGAGGGGCAAATGGTTCTAATTCCTTATCTTCCAGCCAGAACTTGATTGAGCCGGCATTTCCATGAGTAACTATAAACTTTTCCATAGCCGACCAGCTATAGCTTTGGTTAGGTAGCAAAATTGCTTGAACTTTGTCTTTATTATCTATTAGAATTGTAATCCATACTGAATCCGTAACTTGAGCATTTAATCGTAGGCTGTCGCTTTTTTGGAAAAATTGTAATAAACTGTTACCTTCTTCTTGTTTTGCTGGTTCTTCTTCAGTTTTCTTGTCACTTTGGGCAGCACTTATTCCTTGTTCTGGTATTTGTTCCTCAATTTTAGTCAGTGGGTAGAATGTAACAAATAACAATAAACCAAGTAATAAAAAAAGTACAGTATAAATTACAAAATTCAGATTGATTTTAGGATTTGTTTTAAATAGCTTAAATGCGTTAGATTCTGGATTGTACGAAGATGCCTCGGTTTTGGGGCTTTGTTTAGGTTGAGATGTTGAAATTGAAGTATCATCAATAACTAATTTGGTTCTGCTATCTTCTGTTTTACTTTTTATAGTAATAGTATTTGTAAGAGAGTTGTAAGCATCGATGAAATCTTCGTTGCCAAATAATTTCAATTCCTTTGCCAGACTGCGAATATATGCTCTGAGATATACCTCCTGGAATTCTTCGAAATTCCCTTCTTCTATGTTTTTTATGATGGCTTTACGAATTTTTGTTCGGTCGCTCAATTCTTCAATCGACCATCCTTTTTGGTCTCTTGCCTGAGATAATATTTTGGAAATTTCGCTCATTAATCCAGAATTAACCTATATTTACTAATTTTGAATATTATTTTGTGGTAATATGTTGAAGTTAAAATACATAAACCTAATCTTTTTATCAATTTTTATTTCAATACCAAACATTTGCCATTCAAGCATTTTAGAATTAAACAAAATTAATTATTTTTTTTCTAATTCCAATAATTCTAATAATATTATTTTCAACGAACTTAACGAAAATCAAACTGATTTTTTTAAGTATGCTGTTAGCAACTTCAGTCATTATACTGAAACCGAATCTTCAGATGAAACCAAAACAAGCACAATCCAAAAAAATAATTATATTCCCGATAGCATATTTATATATGCAAATCAGCCAAGATACACAATGACAGGCGAATTACCTTATATAAAAAGTGATCCAAGGTTTGTTAATATTTTAGTGCTCACAGGAATTTTTGGTGGTATTTTTTATGCCCAGCATTCTGCTCAACAAAGCGATGTTTGGAAAGAAACTGGTTCGTTCCACTTTCTGGAAGATATACAATATGCTTTATGGGTCGATAAATTCGGTCATTTTTATGGTGGGTATTCAACAAGTTATTTATTTACCGAAGCATTTATCACTTCAGGTTTCGGATGGGAATTGTCGAACATTTTGGGTTCTGTAATGGGTTTGGGATACATGACCTACATCGAGGTCTTGGATGGATATAGCAAAGGTTTTGGCTTTTCGCCAACGGATTATTATTTCGATGTATTTGGAGCAGGATTTTATCTTGCCCAATATTACGTCCCTGTTTTACAAAACTTCAACCCCAAATTTATGTATGTAAATCATAAATGGATAGGGGAGAAAGATCGCCAGCCACACGAGTCATTTATTGATAACTATAGTACCCAGACATTTTGGATGTCGATCAACATCCAAAATTTATTTGGAGGTGTTGTTGCTAAATATGTCCCGGAATGGCTTGAACTTAGTATAGGTTATGCGGCATATTCGCTTTGTTATCCGCCATTAGGAGGCTGCGACCCATCGGTATCCGAACCTGTTTCGTACGATGCATGGGGGAACCGAAAAATAATTGTATCGGTAGATTACAACCTTGTGAAATTGTTGCCCGACGGCCCGCCCTTTTGGAATTGGTTCAAACAGAATTTTAAATTGTTTAAACTTCCTGCCCCTGCAATAGAATTCGGCAAAACAACTAAATTTTACTTAATATATCCATTTAAGTTATAAAGAGATATTTTCCTATTTCTTATCAAAAAAAAAAGCACTTGCCACGATAGAGAAGTGCTTTTTAGTGTTTGTGGGATTTGATTTATTCCACAATCAGTTTATCGACTTTGGAATAATTTCCCATCTTTACTTCGTATAAATAAACCCCTTTATTCATTTTTAGCAAATCTATCGTAAAATTGTGGGTGCCATTGTCCAAATAACCTTCGAATATTGTTTCCATTTTATTCCCAAGCAAAGTGAACAAAGAAATTGTATAGTGTTCGGGTTGTACCACATCGAGTGTTAAAAACAATTTTTCGGATGTAGGGTTGGGAAATCCCTTAATGGCTGCATATTGCTTTTCGAAGTCCACATTTCCAGTTGGATTGAATATCTCGAAAGGTTGTTCGCTCATAGTAATGTATTGTCCATTTTTCTTGTTTTCAACTTTAATTTTGTAGTTCTTTCCTGCAGGAACAGAAGAAGGCACAGTCCATTTGTAGGCATTAAAATGGCTTTTTAGTGAATCAACGATTAATGTTACAATATTTTCGCCGTCATATAAAGAAACCCGTACAGTGTCCTGCAAATTCGTATTCCAGCGAATCACAAAAGTGGAATCCCACGCATATCGTTCACCACCATTTGGTATAAGCATCGTGAAATATGGATTTCCAATCTCGTAGCTGAATGTTTCAGACCAGTCACTTGCGATAGTTGCATAATGAGTTTTCACACGCCAATAATACTTGTTTTTCTCGTTTAGTAAATTAGGAATTGATGTCTTTCGATTAAGCATTGTGTCCAAAAGTATGTTTTGGAAATTAGCATCGGCTGCAATTTGTAAATTAAATTTATCGTATCGACTGGCGGCGTTCCATTTTAGATTGAAAGGAATACCTTGCGCAATTTTCTTGTCTTTAACCGGTGTTAATGGATGTGGTGGTAAAATAGTTGTAACTGTTCGTTCCAACCCAAAAACAAATTCACCCAAACTTGGAGTATTTGCAGTATATGTATTTTTGAATTGATCGTAAGTTGTTTTTAATTTTGTAAATTTACCAGTTCCTTCTGCCTCGCGATAATAGATGTTGAACTTAGATGGCGAAATAATTTTTTTGATTGTATTGCCATCGAGAATAAAATCTGCATTTACAGTCGCAACTTGATTGCCGTCGACTACCCATCTGATTGGGAGCAATTCGGGAGCTTCTCCATCGAATTCAGGATTTTGAGGCGCACATTCCATCTTTTTTACGTTCACGATATTATACATAAAAGCATCCAATGTATTTATCTTTAGCTTTATACCTGTATTTTCATCTTTTTCTGAAAAAGTGTATGTATTACCAGCTTTCAGCTCATATTTATCGACATCGGCAACTGGTTTGCAAGCAGGGAAATTGTATTTGATTGCTTTATAACTGAACATATTTTTTGGTAGCGCCATTTCGAAAACAATGTTCTTGTCTTTATCGACTTCGATGACAGTTCTCTGATATTGCGACGCCATCAAACCCCAACTAATCAGGGTATTGCCATTCTTCATCCTTTGCGAAGAGCCCATTGCAACGGCAATTATGTCAGGATTACTGCGGTATTCCCAAACCATTTCTGCTTCTTTCTTTTCTTCATCGAACTTATATTCTACTGCACGGGAATACTTGTTTTGTCGCATAAAGCCATTATCGAACATCATAAGATTGCCATTATCCAATTTATGAACATCGTGTTGTAATGTAAAATACAATGGGGCATTTGCTTCGTTGTCGTTAGTGATTTTGAATTCATTCTGCTTCCCTCCAAATCGCCAAAGAATCTGTCCCGACACTGGATCGATTTTAAGTATTTCGTTTGTTGTTGCCATCGACACAATCCAATTTCCATCAGTATCAACAAAGATTGAATTACCGTGTGCATGTTCAATCGATTTTTTTCGCAAATCGTCGTAAGTATTGAACAATGATATTTGATTTAAACTGCTCCACTCGAATATGCAATTTTTATTCTTATCCAACTCCTGAAGCACTGTGGACACCATAACTGCATTAGGATCGCCGCCAGGCACAATTAAACTCATATCCATTGGCACTTCGGCATAGGCTAGCATCAAATAATGACCATTTGGCAATACTATAAATTCGTGCAAATCTGCTAAATAACCATTTTGCATTTGCACTTGGTCTATCATTTTAAAGTTAGTATCAGTAACAATATATGCTACATAAAAATTTTGAACTAAAAATGGACCTTGCTGATACTGACTTGCAGTTGCTATAGGCATTGCAAAGCTAAAAGTACCATTTGCATTCATCTTGAAATCGAACCCGGCAGGTACTGGCTTGTGGTATTTGTACACATTACCGGCACTATCGGAAATTATATTATAATTTGCTAAAGGGTTACCAAATTGAAAACTGTTGAAAAACATAAACCCAGGAGCGGGATTTGTCTTATTGTGAATTGTAATTTGAGGAAAGCCTGCCGGCAATTCTTCCGCAATGGCTAAATATATATTGTTACTAAAAAACAAAATTGATAGAGATAATAGAATAGTAAGTTTTTTGAACATAATAACTCCAACTATATTTCAATTAATATTATTAATACTAAATTAAACAAAGTATAATCATAAAAATTACAAGTTTTTAAAAAAAAATTTGCATAAAATTTTAAAGAAATATTCATTATAAAATAGCGTACTTGTTCTAAGTTAAATAGAATCATATTAAAGCAGACTAATTATGACTTTTTGTGCAACATATAGCATAAAAATTGATATGTAGCAAACATAACGACATAAAAAGAAAAACTACTACACAGAGTAGTAGTTTTTATGATATAATACTGCTGCAATCAAGTAATAATAAGCTTTTCTGAGCATTTGCTATTTTTTACCTTCGTTTTCCTCTTCTTCCTCTGTTGCCTGATTAGATTTCTCTATCATTTTTTGCATCTTTTCCAAGTCGATTTCGCCATTTCCAAACATTTTCATCATTTCTTCCGACATTTGTTTTTCTTCTTCAGTAATTTTTTGTTCAGTAATTTTAATACCCTTTGGTACGACAAATTTATCGGCAGCAACCGATGCATTATCCTCAATTTTAACTGCTTCGATAGTAACTTCGCCGATAATATTCATAATAGTCTTAAGTGGAATATATTTATATACCCATACCTTTGACTTTAGTTTGGTCAACTCCCAAACCTCACAATTCTTACCAAGAAAGGTTTCGTTGCCTATTTTCTTTCCACCTAATCTTTCCATCATTTTCCGACCAAGTTCGTCCATATCCTTTTTATCTAATGAATTCATCAAATCCTTGATGTCTTTGTTCGATACCTTCGTCCCAGTTTTTTCGTCCAGGTTGATATTGTAAGTCCATTCTTTGTCGGTAATATTCAGAGTATATGATTTTACTGTCATACCCATCATCGAGGTAGTAGCTTCCTGATATTCGGAGCTGAGCAACCCCCAGTTATCGAAGTAAAGCGTTTGTGTGCCTTGTTGTTTGCCAGTTATTTTATATTCCACAATTCCGGATTTGATTTGATATTTTTTCATATCAATTGAGTAAGAACTGACTGCACATAAAAGAATAACAAGCGAAATAATTAGTTTTTTCATATAAATACCTTTAATTAGATTGCAAAATTAAGAAATTATTGTTCAGATTATTCGTAAACTTTATTCATTGTTGTAGGCGAAATCTGCTGATGTGAGGATTAGTACGTGATGTTATATGCCTCGTTATAAAATTACAGCCTGTTTTAATATAATAAAAAAGTGGCTGAAATTCTATAAATTCAGCCACTTTATAATAAAATATAATTATTTTTTGCTTATTTTTTCAATTCTTTTTCTTTGAAGTCTTTAATTATTTCTTCTTCAACTGATTTTGGTACGGCTTGATATTTTAAAAATTCCATTGTAAATTCACCTTTGCCTTGGGTAACGCCTCGTAAATCGGAAGAATAGCCAAACATTTCTTTAAGTGGAACTTCAGCTTCGATTGTAACATATTTTGAATCCAAAGTAGTATTAACGATCACGCCACGACGTTGATTTATTTGACCGATTACTGTACCTTGGAACTCTTCGGGACAAGATGCCTCCAATTTCATAATTGGTTCTAAAATGATTGGCTTTGCTTTTGCCAATGCTTCTCTCATAGCTTGTTTGGAAGCAAGTTTGAATGCCATTTCGGATGAATCCACTGGGTGAGTGCTACCGTCGTTGATAGTTACTTTTATGTCTACTAATGGCTGTTTAACGATATATCCTTCGTGTAATTGTTCTTGGAATCCTTTGTCACAAGCTGGGACGTATTCCTTGGGGATAACGCCACCAACAATAGAATTAACAAATTCGTAATGATTTTCGGCTGGAGTAGCAAGTGGTTCGATAAATCCAGCAACTCGTGCAAATTGACCAGCTCCACCAGATTGTTTCTTATGAGTGTAGTCGAATTCTGCTCTTTGTGTAATAGTTTCGCGATATGCAACTTTCGGACGTCCTACAATTACTTCTGTATTATATTCGCGTTTAATTCTTTCGATATAAATTTCCAAGTGCAATTCGCCCATACCTCGAATGATTGTCTCGCCCGTTTCCTCGTCGCGGTAAACTTGGAATGTTGGATCTTCCTTCTGAAATCTGTTTAATGCTTTCGAGAAATTAGTTTGTTGGGTTCGTTCCTTCGGCGATACTGCTAACTCTATAACAGGAGTGGGCACGTGCATTGATGTCATTGAATAATTAATTCTTCCATCGGTAAAAGTGTCACCAGACGAACAATCAACTCCGAACATACCAATAATATCACCTGCTTGAGCCTCGTCGATATCCTCCATGCTACTTGCGTGCATTTTTACTATCCGTGGAACTTTCAGTTTTTTCTTGTTTTGAATATTGATTAAGTTATCGCCCTTTTTAATAGAGCCCTGATATATTCTCATATAAGTCAACTGACCGTATTTACCATCTTCGAGTTTAAATGCCAATGCAACAGTAGGTTTAGTATTATCATTGACTAAAACCACTTCTTTCTCGCTATCATCAAGATCTAAGGCAATATTCTTAACTTCGTTGGGAGATGGTAAAAATAGCCCAACACCATCAAGCAATGTTTGCACGCCTTTGTTTTGCTTTGCAGTGCCAACAAATACTGGGGTTATATGCATCCCTATAGTTGCTCTGCGTATAGCCGCAATTAATTCCTCATTAGTGATTTCTTCTTCTTCCAAAAACTTCATTGCAATTTCGTCATCGTAATCAGCAATTCGTTCGATCATTTTTTGTCGTCTATAATTAGCTTCATCAATGAGATGTTCAGGAATCTCGCCTTCTACAATGTCTTCGCCGTTAGCACCTTCGTAAGTGATTTTTTTCATTTTAATTAAATCGACAACACCCTGGAAATTATCTTCCGAACCAATTGGCATTGTTACCATTAATGGCCTGTGTCCCAATTTTTCTTCTAATTGCATAATAACTTTATCCGGGTTTGCTCCAGCTCGGTCAACTTTGTTGATAAAAGCTATTCTTGGCACATTGTATCGCCGCATCTGTCGGTCCACAGTAATCGACTGACTTTGAACTCCTGCAACTGCACACAATACCAGCACAGCTCCATCGAGAACCCTTAGTGCCCGTTCCACTTCCACTGTAAAGTCGATGTGGCCTGGAGTGTCAATCAAATTAATGTTGTAATCTTTCCATTGGCAATAAGTTGCTGCAGATTGTATTGTAATACCTTTTTCCCTTTCCAAATCCATCGAATCCATTGTTGGTCCAGCACCCGTTTTGCTCCGTACTTCAATAATCTGATGTATTCTACCTGTGTAGAATAATATCCGTTCGCTAAGTGTGGTTTTGCCCGAATCGATATGCGCAGCTATACCAATATTGCGTAATTTACTTATATCCATATTAACTTAAAATTTATGAATTTAAAATAAAACGAAAATAATTTTAAATATTGTGTTTTTGTCGAAAATTAACAGGATATTTACAATTCAAAGACTATCCAATTGAGTTGCTTAGGTTGTAGAATGGACAATCTTCCATACCACAACTCTTATTCCTAACCGAGAAAGTGCATCTTGGTTCGGACATAATGATATTCAAATCCAAATTGTCCCTCAATACTTTGGAAGTTACCTCCAACGAAATATAGGTATCCCGTTTGCAACAACGACTCAAACCAATTTCGTCAATTTGTCGGATGCTTTCGGTGCGAATATAGTCTGATAACCTTTCCAATACTTCCGGAACGAAACTATCTTGCATGAAATTGATGAAAAACACTCCGGCACCTATTGCAGCACCACAAGTTCCAGCGTCCAACGAGCAGCTTTTGGGTGCATTTTGAGCAATAAATTGTTCGAGTTCATCCAATTTTTCGAGTTTATTCGAGAACTTATTCGTTAGATTGTTGTAAATTGTTAGTAAAACAGCTGGCGTCAGGTAATGGTGTTCTCCTCCATGCATCCTGATTATTGGATTATTCATAATTTCGACTGCCAACTCCAAAGGTTTGTTGCCAGTATATTCGTTGCATTTTTGCTTAATAAATGAAATTACATCAATCGTTTTAAAATGGTCTGAATCCGTTGTATTTGCAAACATATCCGATGAATCTGAGCCGGAATCCCAGCGATATTCAATTTGTGAATGATCAGTAATTTGATTTGATTTATTTTGATTTTGGTTAAAACTTTCTGTCATTTTTCCACTCATTTTAATTTGTAAAATTAACTAAATATAACGAAATAACAATTGCTTTCGTGGTTAGTTAACTAAAAAATTTTTGGACTAGATTACGAACACCCATTACTGGCGATAATTCCAAGTTCATTACTTGGTTTTTGGTATCATTTATTAATTTTTGATTGAAACTATCGGCAAACAATTTTGTAAATACTGCTTCGTGCAATAACGAATCGAACCATTCTATAATCTGCGATTCACGGTTTTTGTCGAAGAAGCCGGTTTTCTTGGTCATTTCGATAAATTCCGTTATTGCATTCCAAACATCCTCAATGCCTGTTTTGTGGAGTGCGGAGATATTTATCACAGGTGGAATATATTCAGGTATTTTATGGTTGAGCAAATGAAGTGCATTCTGATAAGCAGATTTTGTTACATTAGCCCGATTCAACAAATCACCCTCAGATTTATTGATTGCCAAACCATCTGCCAATTCAATTATGCCTTTTTTAATACCCTGCAAATCGTCCCCTGCTCCAGGAAGCAATAATACCAAAAAATAATCCACCATCGAACGAACCGTAACCTCGCTTTGTCCAACTCCAACGGTTTCGATCAGAACTATGTCGAAACCGGCAGCTTCGCAAAGAAACATTGTTTCGCGTGTTTTTCGGGCAACGCCGCCCAATGTGCCACCTGATGGGGAAGGTCGGATAAATGCCATGGGATTTCTGGATAGATTTTCCATTCTTGTTTTGTCACCCAAGATTGATCCACGCGAACGCGTGCTCGACGGGTCGATGGCCAATACTGCTACTTTATAACCATTTTGCGTCAAGTATTCACCAAATGTGTCGATAAATGTGCTTTTGCCGACGCCGGGCGAGCCAGAAATACCAATTCTTAATGATTTGCCAACCTTAGATAAAATTCGGGTGATGATTTCCTGAGCTATATCAATATGATTTTGAGAATTGCTTTCCACCAATGTAATTGCTTTGGATAGAATTGTTCTGTTATCGTGAATTATACCTTCAATGTAGTCATCGATTGATAGGGCTTTTATCGGTGAATTGGCTTTTTTTGGTTTTGAATTGCCATCACCTACTTTTGGAGGCATAACAAATGATGCATAGGCTGGATTATCTCCCTTTGGAGCCCATTCCGGTTTGTTTTTGTCCGATTTCATAAAAACAAATTTATGGAAAAATCAGCAATTTTGATTTCAAAAGTGGATAAATAGAATTATTTTACCTTTTTTCGTAATTTTTTATTTAAAAATGTTACACTATTGCTCAACATGACAGGGTGATTAGTTTATCGGTTGTTATCCTGTTTGGATTTGGGTAATTCAATCAGAAAAGTAGTACCTCGGTTTATGGCGGTTTCGCGAACGGATATTTTGCCATTATGATAATCTTCTACGATTTTTTTTGTTAAACTCAATCCCAATCCCCAACCTCTTTTCTTTGTAGTAAATCCAGGCGAAAATATGTTGCGTTTCACTTTACTACTCATTCCTTTGCCAGTGTCGCGGACATATATCCTAATCCAATCACCTTTTTCTTTAATTGTAATAAAAATTGTTCCTCGTTTTTCTTCGATTGCTTCGGCGGCATTTTTAAATAAATTTTCGAACACCCACGAAAATAAATCCAAATTCAAATTGCAAAAGTAATCGCGGTCGATTTCGCGGACAATGATTATTTTTCTGCCTAAATTTGGTAATCTTTTCTCGAAATATTCTGATACTTTTTCGATAAGCAACCGAACATTTTGTGGGGTTAGATCTGGACGGGAACCAATTTTCGAGAAACGTGTTGTAACAATATTCAATCTTTCCAAATCTTTTTGGATTTCCAAAATCATGTCCTGATAGTCCGGATCGTCGTTTTTCATCTTTAATATTTCGACCCATGCAAGCAAACTCGATAAGGGTGTTCCTAACTGATGGGCAGCTTCTTTTGCCATTCCTATCCAAACTTTCGATTCCTCGTTGCGGCGGCTGGCATTGAATGCCATATAACCCGTTAAACTGAATATCATAAAAATAGCTATTGCTATATAAGGCATCATTCTAATTTTATCGACCAATGCAGAATGGTAAAAGTAGTATTTCTGAAGTACTTTATTGCTCGAATCCACAAGGGTTATTGGTTGGTATGTTTCTTTCATCTTGTCGATTAAGTTGAGAAAAAATTCCCGTTTCTGGCTATAACTCAGGTTTTTGGGTGTTCTCACATTAATCGAATAGGTATCAAATGGCTCAAGTGGGACATCGTTGCTATCGGTAATAATTATTGGGAAGTTGATTTGCGGTATTATTTTCTCCTGAAAAAAGGAGATATCCTCAAAGTTGGATATCGGGTCGGAGTAGTGCTCGTAAATATCTATATAGAAGTCGATTAATGCTTTCTCCCGTGTAACAATTTCTTTAACGACGGAATCAGTATAGAATATCGATGCAATTATAAAAGCAAACGAAAACAACAATAAAGCAAGTTTGATATACCATTTGGAAAATGGGGAAATGTTAAAACGATAAGTTCGCGAAATATTTTTTAATAAATTATTTAACACTCAGTTTGCTGGTCTGTTTGTTTTTAATTATCGACAAAATTATTGAAATAGTTAATGTTGCAATAATTATGCCTAAAGATAATTCTGTCGGAATTTTGTACCAGTCGCTAATTATCATCTTAACCCCAACATAGGCCAGAATTAATCCAACTCCGTACTTAAGGTAGGAAAACATATCTATTACTCCAGCAAGGACAAAATAAAGTGCACGAAGTCCAAGAATAGCAAACACATTCGACGTTATTGCAATAAATGGGTCGTTCGATATTGCCAATACAGCCGGAATGGAATCTATGGCAAAAACCAAATCACTCGATTCAATCAATAGTAATGTTAGAAACATAGGTGTGATAAACCACTTTCCATCAATTTTCTCGAAAAAATGTCCGCCGTTATAGTCTGTTAGCAGGTTAAAGCGTTTTTTCATAAACTGGATTAACCTGCTTTTTTCAGGATCGATTTTGTCGTCCTTGCCGAACATCATTTTGTAGGCAGCATAGATAAGGATCAACCCAAATATATATATAATTGGATGGAAATAGTGCATCAATGCGACACCAGCAAGAATAAATACTACCCTCATCACAATTGCAGACAAAATTCCCCATTTTAATATATGTGGCTGATTTTTCTCGGTTATTCCCATAACGTTGAATATCATAATAAATACAAATAAATTGTCCACCGATAGTGATTTTTCCACTATATATGCCGTAAAGAACTGCATAGCTGCAATATGACCATTTTCTAAGAAAAAGTAGATTAACACATTGAAAATTAGTGCAACGGCAATCCAAATTGCCGACCAAATAATACTAGATTTCAAATTTATCTGTCCCTTGCGGTGGTCGGTTGCATATAGGTCTATCCACAACATAATGGATATTAATATTGTGAATATACTCAAAAAGATTATATGATTCGTGTCGAACATAATTCCAAGATTTAATAATCATATATTGACGATTTGACGATATAAAAGTTTGTGAATAATCAAAAAAAATGTTGGCAATTCTGAGAGCAACAAGTGTTACTTTTTTAAATTCTCTTTAACCAACTTGATAAGATAAGCTACTTCCCGACCAATTAAACTAACTGTTTTGTCGTATTCAGTTTCTTCTTTCAATGTGTTGTCGTATCGCTTGGGGTCTTCATAATTCAATGAAAATCCATTATCGGCAGTCGGAATGTAAGGACAATTATGATCGGCATCCGAGCATACCATTACTGCAATAAAATTCTTTTGAGGGTTGGAGGAGTCGTCAAATTTTTTGGAAAAGGAAATCAATTCTGGCAAGCCATCACCAATTCGACATTTGTATTTTGGATTAGAACCATCTTCGATTTGTTCGATATCGAATCCGTACTTTTTCAAAGCTTTCGCCGACATATAGTTGAATGCAGCAGCTTCGGTACCTCCGGAAAAGCAGTTAATATTCGAAATTCCAAAATAGTTGGATATGGCAAATGCCCATAACTGTGATATGTGGCTGCGGCGGGAATTGTGGGTGCAGATAAAAGTTAAATTTTCTTCGTTATCGCTATTTAACTTTTTTGCCAAGTACTTTGCCATCTCTTCTATTGTTTGCTTTCTCTCCTTTGGAATTTTCTTTGTTTCCTTGAGTAACTTATTAATTTCATTGGATAAATTGGCATTCACTTTCGAATCACTTTTTGCATTCGTATTAATAATTGCAAAGATCAATACTAAAAAAATAATATATTTTAACATAATTTTACGTCCTTGAATAAAAACAAAAAAAGGAAATTAAAGTTAATTTTTAATTAAGAGGGAAAAAGGAAAGTTTTATAAAGATTAACATTTGGGAAATAAAAAATTTTGATAGATGTTTCGCTATCGCTCAACATGACAAGGACGTCATTCTGAGCCGCTTGGCGAAGAATCTTCTTTACACGCACATCCGATGTGTTGAAGTCATCGGATGGATATATTAATGATGTATCCAATTATTTCCATTTTTTTTGTAATAAAATACAATTTATATTGTTTATATGTTAAAGAAAATTATTATATTTGCAAAAAATAAAAATACTTTTTAAAATGATATGGGCAGGGATAAATAGAGAAAAAGGTAAAAGTTCTGAAAA
>CAYOPF010000037.1:0-21355 GCA_964405755.1 uncultured Chloroherpeton sp. | reverse complement strand
TCGACGTCTGAATATTTTCTTCAATATTATTTTGCTGCATAAAATAAATTTTGTTAGAATTAATCTAATTAAAATACCCCCAAAATATGCAATAGCTTTATTCTACAGAAAAAACGCTGATTAGTATTTTCTTTAAAGTTTTATGTAATTTAGCCCCCCGCTAAACTACAATTTAATACAAAGAATTCAATCCTGCAAATATTTTAAAAAAATATTTTACTTTTTAGATTCTTTTCGACACTATTGTTGCTGTTGCTTGTGCAGTTGGAGTTACAAAAATTTCCTGAATCTGTACATGTAGCGGTCGCGTAGCGGTAAAGACTGCTATTTCGGCAACATCTTCACCAGTTAGTGGTTTATAGCCAACATAAACCTGACCTGCTCTTTCCTTGTCGCCATGGAAGCGAACTTCAGAAAATTCTGTTTCCACCAAACCAGGATCGATATTTGTTACTTTTACATTTGTGCCATTCAAATCGATTATCATTCCTTTCGACACAGCTCTTACGAATGATTTAGTACCGCAATACACATTACCAGAAGGATAAACCTCATGACCTGCCAAACTGCCGATATTTATTACCAGCCCTTCATTCTGGGCAACCATCCCGGGTATTATCAATCTTGAACAATACAACAATCCTTTGATATTGGTATCAATCATTTCTTCCCAATCTGCTAAATCAGCTTCGTAAATTTTACTCAATCCCAGAGCTTTACCAGCATTGTTGATTAATATATCGATTTTTTGAAATTCCGACGGCAAAGTGTCGAGAAATTTTTTGATTTCCTCATAGTTCCTAACATCCACAGTTGATGTGAGAACTTTCACTGAATAGTTGTTGCGGATTTCGTCTGCAACTTGTTCTAATTTTTCTTTGCGGCGAGCAAGTAAAATTAAATTGGAACCTTGCTCTGCGAATTTTTGTGCACAAGCAAGTCCTATTCCAGCAGATGCACCTGTAATAAAAGTTGTTTTGTTAATTAATTTCATTACAATCTCTTAATTTTATATTTTTTCTTATCTTTCTTGAGATACTTAATTATGCTTTCTTCACCTACTAAATGTGCTGCACCAATCACAATAAAGTATTGCGTGCGATTTGCCAATAATTCTTCTATTGAAGAAGCCATTGATTTATTCCTTTGGAGCAAAATTTCGTGAAGAACTTCTTGATACTCCTTGCTTGCGTCCGCTACTTCGTTAATCATTTTGTTAATTTCCTTATCATTACCTTTAAGCCATGCTTTTATTATCTTGTCTATGTTATCTTCCGTTTCCTCTTCCTTTCCTAAGTTTTCGATAATTTCATCGGGACAACAATCAAATTTTTCCAGAAGGCTAAGTTGGTATTCAATTTTCTCGATACCAATAGTTTGCATGTTCATTTCATTGGCTTTGCGAGTGAAATAAATATCAACTCCATCTTTGGAATTTAACTTTCCTTGTTTCAACTCCAACTGTTGAAAGGTAAATGCTATAAACCAAGGACGGATTCGTTGAATCATCGATTCATTCATCCCAAAAGCACTAAGCTTGCTTACAACTTTTTGATAGTTTTCGGGTTTTAATTTATATCTTAAGTCAATTGAATCGGTAGCAAAAATCCTTTTCATAATCGAAAATTGGGAAAGGTTGTTAATATCCACTTCGGTAACCAAAGCGTCTGATTTCGAAAATGCCTTTTCTATGTATTTCTCAAATGGATACCATTCCGACTTGCCAAAATGTATTGAACCAAAAATATATACCTTGGAAGTATCTGTGGAAACTTCGTAGAAAAAGTACTTACCCAGTGTTTCTGATTTTATCCAGAAAAAGATTATGATGATAAAGAAAGAATTTAGTGCTAATCGCTTCATAGATAATTTGTATTTTTACAAAATTATTAAAAAAAAGAATGGTATCGTTAATATCAAATTTCTAGGAGGTAATTTCGTTATTTATTTTTTATTTATTCGAAGAATTTAAATGAGCAAAGAAATAATAGTCCAAAGAAATGAATTTGAAAATCACCTAACACCACATCAAATTGTAAATGAATTAGATAAATACATAATCGGTCAGAATTTAGCAAAAAAATCTGTTTCGATTGCATTACGAAACCGTTGGAGAAGACAAAAAGTGGAAGGTCCAATCCGCGAAGAAATAATGCCAAATAATATCATAATGATAGGTCCCACCGGAGTTGGTAAAACTGAAATTGCCAGAAGATTGGCAACAATTGCACAAGCTCCTTTTGTTAAAGTGGAAGCAACTAAGTTTACAGAAGTAGGATATGTTGGTCGTGATGTGGAATCGATGATACGCGAACTTGTTGAACGTTCGGTTCAGGTAGTTAAGGAGGAATTCCGCAAACGAAATGAAATAAAAGCAAAACAAGCGGCAGAAGACCGATTGTTGGAAATATTAGTACCAGCCGCACCATCCGAAGCACCATTTCTAAATCAAAATTCTGATAAGCAGTCAGAAGAACTGTTCGAAACTCGCGAGAAAATCAGGCAACTCATCAAGAAAGGAAAAATGAATGACCGCGATATCGAAATTGACATAACAGTTGATTCTTCGTCATCGATGCAAATATTAGGTCCTTTTGGGATGGACGAGATGGGCATGAATATCCAGGATATAATGAGTAGTATAATGCCCAAAAAGACAAAAAAAAGGAAAGTAAAAGTTGCTGAAGCAATAAAAATTCTCGAAAAGGACGAAGTAGACAAACTTATTGATATGGATGCAGTTGTTACCGAAGCAATTAAAAGAGCAGAAAATTCGGGCATTGTGTTTATCGATGAAATCGACAAAATTGTTTCCAATTCATCAAATCGCGGATCTGGTCCCGATGTGTCGCGCGAAGGCGTGCAAAGGGATTTATTACCTATTGTCGAAGGTTCTACTGTAAACACAAAGTACGGACCTATTCGCACAGACCATATATTATTTATTGCCAGTGGGGCATTCCATGTCTCGAAGCCATCCGACCTTATTCCAGAACTTCAAGGTCGTTTTCCTATACGGGTTGAATTGCAAAGTCTATCCGAAGAAGATTTTGTAAAAATCCTTACAATTCCCGAAAATGCTTTAATTAAACAATATCAGGCATTACTTGGAAGCGAACAAATTGAATTAATTTTCACCGAAGATGCAATTAAAGAAATTGCATCAATATCGGCAACAATCAATAGTGAAGTTACTAATATTGGAGCTCGTAGATTACATACAATAATGACTTCGCTATTGGAAGAAATTATGTTCGATGTCCCTGAGATAATCAAAGATAACGTTATTGAAATTAATGCAGAGTTTGTAAAATACAAACTATCGGATATTACAAAGAATATTGATGTTACGAAGTTTATTTTATGATCAAGATAAAACTGATACAAAATAAGATACCAAACTCGAAAAATCAGATTGGGACTGATATAATAAATATATCCCAAAAACAATTACTGCAATAATTCCGATACCAACCAAATACACCTGTTGGAATTTAATATCGAATACAACCGAAGTTGCTTTTAGAATGCGGAATATTGATAATATAAATATCAATATCGAAAATAAAATTATAATGTTGAATATTATCGAATCGATCTGAAGTAGTTTAAATAAAACTAAATCAAAGGGTAATAAAAATACCAAAGGCAAACTTCCCCAAATAGTTATATTCATTACATCAAAATAAGTAACTCTTCTGTGAGTGAGATAGGCAAAGAATCTGATTACGATAGCCACAAGATAAATTATTAACAAAAAAAGCAAAGCAAAAACTGCTATTCCAGCAATTGGAATACAAATTATTTTATAAAACAAGCTCTGAGCCAGAATATCCGGGATTAATATTGTTGTAAAAAATTGGAATCTTTCGGATGTTAGAAAATAATAACTTAATGATTCAAAGAATAATCCAAATGAAATAGCTAAAATTGCACCTAAACTATAGGTGAGGGATGGAGATAATATTCTTTGATCTCGAATGTCGGCATAAAAATTAAACGGTCGTAGCAAAGCCCTGATAAAATACTCCTGAAATCTTCGAAATCGCGAATAAAGTGCCAGAAAAATTACTATGAGCAATAAGCTTAAAATGATGAATGTGTAAATTGTATTCGTAAAGTTTCCGATATCCAAGAGAGGGGGGTTCTCTTCGTTGAACAAAGCCTTAACAAATGCGAAAGATGTTTTATTCTTATTGTGTATATCTATCAGTCCATTAGTTACTACTTTCTCGTCGATATATTGCGTTTGTAAAATTGGGTAATAGGAATAATAATCGTTAAAATTATTTACTAATGAGCCATTCCCATTATTGACCAATGATAATCGATAAAGGTTGTGGGCCAAATGGCTTTGATACTCCACACTGAATGGATTTGAATACCCTTCGTGATTATTATTTTGTATTGCAACACCATAAGATAATACTACTGGTATTGAACCAAATTTTGTTTTTATTAATTTGAACAGTTCATTGGTTTTATCAAATTTTTCACGGGTTTCGAATGTCTGAAAAAACACAAAATTGATGTTATCATTATAGATGTTTTTGTTTTCTGGATATACTGTTTTGTAAATAAATTTATCAGTATTGTCCTTAATCAATTTACCAATTTTATTCAAAAAATTCTGGTAACTTAATTGAGAATCTTCCAATCCTTTTCCTAATCCAAATCCAACAACAGAAGGATTGGAAGAGTAAACAACAATTGAATTCTTAATTTGGTTAGTATAATATGCAAGGTTATTTTCCGATGATATTGTAGTTATTGGCAAATTATAAAGGGGTAAGTCGATAAACACTAACATACCATATCTGTCACACAAATCTAGTAGGTACTTATTAGGATAGAAGTATTTGAACACAATAGCGTTCGCACCCAAAACCTTTAATTGGCGAAAATCTTCATCAAACTTAGAAGGTAAATTGATCTTTCCTTGTTGGATAAAATTCTCAATATAACCTACAGCTTTAAATGTAAATTTTGTACCATTTAGCTTAAAGTAGGGGTTTTCGGCATTTTGGATTATTTCAAAATTTCTGAAAGCAAAATTTGAAATATATTCATCAATAACAGAACCACCGGAATGTATTCTACAAACAATTTCGTAGAGACTTGGGGATTCGAGCGACCATGTTTTAAAATTGGAAACAGATAATTTATTACTTTTGGTTATTTCACGATAAGGGTCCATAGCAAACGAAAAATAATCAGTCTGAGCCATAACTGCTTTGCTGTCCTTTTCTCTAAGTTGGATTTGGTAGGCAAATTGTTTGGACTGAGTAACCTTGCTTATATTAGTATCTATAACGGATGTTCGAAATAAATTATCTAAATCTTTGGACTGAATCTCGACAGTAACTGAAAGAGTCGAGTTGTTCATTTCCTTGTTTATACTTGATTTATAAGTTAGGTTAGAAACAAATATTTGAGGTCGTGCTTCAAGGAAGATATCCCTTGGAATTCCCCTAAGCTGCGATGGAGCAAAGATGTCGTTCTGGAAATAGTTGACTATATTTGCATCTGGCGTGAGAATTAATTTCAAAATATTATTTCTTGTTAATATTTTGCGAGGCAATTCCACGTTGAATGGTAAATAATTGCTCGAGAATTTACCAACAAATTGTTCATTCACATATACTTCAATTTCGCTTGCAACCCCTAAAAAAATCAAAGACCAATTGAACTTGTCAATAGTATTTTTGTCAATTACGAATTCTCGCTGATAAATCAATCTGCTTTTTGAATTCGTAAGGTGAGGTATATTCAATTTAGAATATGAGTCCTCTGGAGTAATCAAATCCCAGTTGTTGTTCAGCTGATAAATCAATCGAGAATTTGATGGAAACAACTGTTTTACTTGTGAATCCTTGAAATATGCAAAACAAACATTTGTGGATATCGTTAATATTAATAGTAAATATTTTATCATCTTCATTGTTTATTAATAATTGAATTTATGTAAATTATAAAATTAAGAAAAATCAGTACAAAAGTTTAATATTAAAAGTTAAAAAATGTATAATTTAGAAATTATTTTTAAGTCAAATTAATAAAAAATGCTACAAGTTTTACAACATCAAAAAACAGGAGAAGTGATAGTTGAGGAATTGCCACCTCCTCAGTGCTTTCCCAATGGAATTTTGGTAGAAACCAAATACTCGTTAATTAGTGCTGGGACAGAAAAAACATTAGTGGATAATGCAAAATCATCCATACTCCAAAGAGTGAAACGACAGCCAGAGCAAGTGAAACTTGTAATGGATTTTATTAAAAAGGAAGGATTGTTCTCCACATTGGACAGAGTGAAAGCAAAGCTGGATTCCTACAAAACAATGGGCTATTCTGCTGCTGGTGTTGTAATCGAAAGTGATTGTCCCGAATTCTCCCCTGGCGACAAAGTTGCAATTGCTGGAGCAGGCTATGCCAATCATAGTGAAATCTGCGCCATTCCAAAAAATTTAGCCGTTAAAGTACCCGAAGAAGTCGATTTGGAAGATGCGGCATATACAACTGTAGCTGCGATAGCACTACAGGGGGTTAGAATTGCTAACCCAACATTAGGCGACAATGTTGCTGTAATTGGATTGGGATTAATCGGCCAGATAACAGTTCAATTGCTTAAAGCCAATGGCTGTAATGTCGTTGGTTTCGATATTGATCAATCCACATTCGAAATTGCCCAAAAATATGGCTGTTTAGCAACATTTCCAAGTAATCGTGATTATCTGAAAGATGCAATTGCCCATACCCATACTATTGGTTTCGATTCGGTAATCATCACTGCTTCAACAAGTTCCAATCAGCCTGTAGAGCTGGCGATTGATTTATTAAGAAAGAAAGGCTCGATTGTTGTTGTGGGTGCAGTGCCTATGAATGCCGCCAGAGATGTTTTCTACCGAAAAGAATTAGAATTGAAAATTGCAACAAGCTACGGACCGGGACGATACGATCCAATATATGAAGAATTAGGAATAGATTATCCATTGGGCTATGTTCGATGGACTGAGAACCGAAACATGCAAGCTATTATCAATTTTCTTGCTAATCGAAGTCTGGACTTTAAAAGTTTATCCACACATCGATTCCCAATTTCAAATGCAACTGATGCTTATAAAATTATTGCAGGCGAAATTACCGAAAAATATCTTGGAATTTTGATTGAATATCAGGAAAGGGAAGCAAAATTCGATAAAGTTATCAAATCCAGAGAATTAGATTCGTCGCTCGATAATATAAATATTGGATTTGTTGGTGCTGGTGCGTTTGCTCAAAATCAGTTACTTCCGCCTTTGAAAAGTGAAGGAGTGAATTTTATTGCTCTTTCCAATTCTTCATCATTAAGTTCCCATAACGTAGCCCAACGATTCGGATTTGCAAAGCAGTACTCCGAAGGTGAATTAGTTGTTGCCGATGCGGATGTAAATATGGTATTTTGTGCAACTCGCCACGATTCTCATGCAAAATATGTAAAAGAAGCAATAAAAAATCATAAACCTATATTCATAGAAAAACCATTATGTATAGATAATGATGAGTTGTACGAAATTCTCGAAAACTACGAAGAGCATAATGGCAAAGTAATGGTTGGATTCAATCGAAGATTTAGCAAACCTTTTCGTAAACTGAAAGAGTATTTCGACCAAACCAAAGATCCGATGAATATTCTTTATCGGGTTAATGCAGGATTGCTACCGAAAGATCATTGGGTGCAATTACCCGAAAACGGCGGACGAGTGGTAGGCGAAGTATGCCATTTTATCGACACAATGAATTATCTTACCGAATCCTTGCCCACAAGCGTATTTGCTTATTCTGCATCAACTCACAAAACAGATTATTCTAATTTCGATAATCTTACTATCGTCCTGAAATATTCAGATGGCTCCGTTGGAACTGTTGTGTATTCCTCGATGGGAGATTCTGCTATGCCCAAGGAATATTGCGAAATATATTGCGAAGGAAAATCAGCTATCATGGATAACTTTAAAACAGTTAAGTTCTATCGTGCTGGCAAAGAATATGTACATAACTATGATGGTGATAAAGGTATTAAGTCGGAAATCGAAGAAGTTATAGATTGTTTAAAAAAGGGAAAGTCGTTTCCAATTCCGTTTAGTTCTATTGTAGCTACCACCAAAGCAACATTTGCGGCAATTGAATCCCTAAAAATTGGCGAACCGATTGACTTAAAAATAAGTGAATAATTTGCCTGTGAACCGCTTATTAAATATTATTCTGGGTATTCTAGTTTTTCTTTTTACAGCAGGTAAAATACAAGCCGATAATACTTTTCCATTTAAGGTGTTTCAATTTAATTCTTATCCGGGGGGAAAATTAATTTCAAGTGAAAAAAATCCAGATACATTTTTTTTCCTAAAACAATCTTGGATTGCTAATTCCGAAACTTTGGTTAAGTGGACAGGTGTATCCAAGAATGATTTAATTGGTATTGACTTGGGAATGGATAAAGTACTTGATTTGTTTTTGGATGGAAAAAGAATGTTACTGGTTGGAATTAGAGGTAATCTTATCTTCTGCCAGGTTTATAATTTGAATATGGAACTTTTATCTTCCATTATACTCGATTCATTGAAAGAACAAGCAGATTTTAGTACTAAAATACTTAGTTTTAATAGTAAATACTTGGTTCTTACTCAGGCTAAATTATGGGAAATTAATTTTAACGGTAAAGAAATCGGATCAAGTTTGCTTTTTAATAAAATTGACGATTTCGAAATTGCCGACAGTTCAATATTTGTGATTGAAAAACACGACCAATTTATTGTATTGAAGGAATATGATAACTCGAATTCGTTTATGCATCAAATTAGATTAGAATCAGCTGAAATTAATAAGATAAAACTTAATACCGATTTTGTTTTTGTCGAATCATCTTTTTCTGAGATTAATTCTACATTAATTCAAATAGTTACAAGAGGTCATTTCCACACAGTTTTCAAAAGAAATTTTGATGTAAACTCAGATTTAATCGACTTCTTTTCCGAAAAATTTAATCCGGTTATTGTTTTTTCAATTGTAAATAGAAATTTGATAACAATTTCTAAACTTACTGTTGATAACTCAAATATTCTTGAGGAAACCTCCGTTTTAGAAGAACGTATTTACGAACCACTAAGATTAAAAATTATCAAAAATCAAATTTTTCTAATTACTCGAAATTCTTTGTTACGATTGGATAATAATTTGCAAACAAATCTACTTTATTTGTCGCAGTATGGAAGAAAATTAGGCAACAATCCTACTTTGAATCTATCGGGAAGTAACTTGATTATTTCGTCAGATAATTATTCTGAGCTATTGGAAATAAAAGAAAATCCGATGTGGTTTTTGTATTATATTTATCATAATTTGTTGAGATATATAATTCCAATTATTCTCTTAATAATATCATTGATATTTATTAAGTTGTACCAAAAACAAAAGAAAGTATTCACCGAGCTGCTTAACCTGCCGAGTGCAAACATATTTATAATTTTAAATTCGAAAGGCAACGTTGAATATTTAAGCGCCAAAGCTCGCGAACTTCTTATGATCGACCCAGCTGTAAATTTCAACGTCCCACTTCCCACTCTATTGAGTAATCAAATCTTTGAGCCAATTCTATACTTTTACGAAAATGCAATTAAGAACCCGAGTTATCTTAGTCAGAAGCTAACTATCATCAACCAAAAAGAAGCAAGAGAATACATTTTTAGCATCTCTCCCTATTTTGCTGCCAGTGGTACTTTAAATGGACATTTAATAAATGCATTCGACATAACGGAGCAGCTCGAGCGTAAGAAAATGACTAATTGGGCACAATTAGCTCACGATATGCAAACAAATCTACTTACAATTAAGTTGAATGCTGAGCAAATGAGCTGTGAAGAGATGACAGAAAATAGTGACCGAAAGAACAGAATTCTTCACCAAGTAAATTTGCTGCAAAAACGTGTAAGAGATATTGTTACTATTGGGCGATCGACTAACTTGGAATTGGTGCAAACAAACACTTATGATATAATGAGCGAAGCCGCTTCGGAATTTGATAGAGTTTTATTTCCAAATATAGATATTTCGGTAATTTGCGAAAAAATTGACCTATTTTGCGATAAACCTAAAATCCTAAGAGCTATACGTAATTGTATCGAAAATGGAATAAAAGCAATTCCCGATAGTGTAGGTAGAATCGACCTGAATGCCTGGAACGAAGGGAAAATGATTTGCTTATCGATAAAGGATAACGGAAAAGGTATGGATGAAGTAACCAAGAAGAAGTTCCTTGAACCATACTTCTCCACATCAAAGGATGGTTCTGGTTTTGGTATTGGTACAATTATCATCCAACAAGCAGTTGAACTGCATAATGGAAAAATCGAAATTAAATCGAAAATGGGCGCTGGCTCCGAAATAATATTAAAATTACCAAGAATAAGAAAGAATTGATATGCTAAATAATTGGGATAATAAGAAAAAGGTTAATATATTCATTGTTTCGACAATAATAATTATTGTTTTGGCTTTCATTGTTTTTTCCCCAAGTGGGTTAATCAATCGCATTTTGCTCAACAATAAACAAAAAGAATTGACTAAACTTATTAATCAGGAAAAATTGGTACAAGACAGTTTAGTAAAATCTATTGACCAGTTGAAAAATGATACTTTGGAAATAGAGCGTATTGCTCGCGAAAAATTCGGTATGAAGCGTCCGGGTGAGAGATTATTTCTTGTCCCCAAAAAATAAAAAAAACTGCCCCAATTGCTCGGAGCAGTCCCTTTTATTCAGATTTTTGTTCAATTATGGACGAGTGCCAGTTCCAGTTGCTGGACCAAAACTACCTTTTCCCCCATTACCTTTTCTGTTCTTCATCAATTCTACCCATTTGTCGAATCGAGCTTTTTGTTCATCGGATAATTTGCCTCTAATAGCTCTTAACATATTTTCAGTACAATCTTTAAGAGCTATTTGCAATTTTTCGATTTCACCGGATTGATTCACTTTTGCTCTTAATTCTTCATTGATAGCTCTGATAGCAACCCGAGCATCTTCTGGAGTCATTTCGCCAGCATCTACTTTTGCCTTAACTTCTTGGCGTGCAGCTGCAGCTTCTTCAAAGAATGCTTGCAATGCCTGATGGAATGCTATTCTTGCTTCGCGTACGCAGTCACGATGAATTAACATTATTGCTTTAACTTCCTCAACTTGTTCTGGAGTTAATTTTAATTGGCGAAGAATCTGACCTAATGGTAACATTGGCTCTTTTCCACCAAATAGCATACCGTTTTGCATTTTTTCGTTTGTTATTTCGTTGAGAATCATTGGATCTTTATTCAATTGGCATTCTGCGTATTGAATATCTTCGATGTAGTCACCTGCGGACATAAATAGTGCCTGACTAAATACATCATTTGATGGGGTTGTTGTGCTCTCTGTACAAGAACTCATTCCGAAAATCATTGCAATTACTATTGCAAAAAGACTTGTTGCTGTTAATAGTCGTTTCATTGATCGACCCTCCTTATATTTTTTGGTTTACAAAGTTTTCAATTTTAGTTATTAGACAATTCAAATTTAAAAAAGGTTTAATAAATATTGATATTTTTTAAATTTATTTCAAAATATTTCCAGTTTCCAATTTCCAAAGAACTAAATCCAATTCTTCAACACTCAACTTATTATAATTACACCAATCAATATACAAACGTTCCAAATTTTCATAATTTTTTTTTGAAATACTTTTTGGAATTTCCTTAATTACTCCAAAACGTTGCATTGTTCGCAATATGTGCCTATCCAAAATTGGCATTCCAAATTGGCCTATGTTCCGTAAAAAATGAGCAGATTCTTTCATTCCAAATCCTTTAACTGTATTTACGAGTATGTTTCGTTTTTCGCCAACACTACAATTTCTTTCGATAGTTGAAAGAATTGCATCGAATTGTTTGTGATTTTCGATTATATATTTAGATTTTTGCTTGTGAAATCTAATATAATGTTCTGAGTTTCGTAAAATTGGGGCGGGGTCGGTTGGTTTATTCCAAAAATCAATTTGTTCAAAATAAATCTGCACCTTCATTGCATTTTCTGCTTTACTCATCGGAGTGCAAAGACAATAGACCATTTCGTAAAAGTACTTTTCTTTGGGAATAGACTTGAATTCTTCCAATTTAAGTAGAATTTCATTTTTGTTTTCTAAATAGAATTTTATAATTTGTGTTGGGAGTAATATCATTCTAAAAATTATGTTAATTTTATGAATTTAGAAACTTTTAAAGATATTCAGACGTAATTTAGAAAAAAGATTTGCAAAATAATGAAAACTTTAATCTTATACACAAGTCATCACGGAACTACAAAAAAATTAGCTTATCAATTAGCAAACGATTTAGATATCAATAAAGACTTTGTTGTTGATTTCAAGAAAAACAAGAATATCGATTTAACCGATTTCGATTTAGTAATTATTGGTTCATCCATACATGTAGGCAAAATTCCATCAGATTTCAAGAAGTTTTTGCAAAATAATATTAATATATTATTATCAAAACAAATTGCTATATTTATGTGTGCAATGGAAAAATCCGAACTGAAAATTCAGGAATTCGAAGACAATTTCCCTAAAGAACTCAGAGACTATTCATTAGCAAACGGTATTATGGGTGGAGAATATTTATTCGAGAAAATGAATTTCTTCGAGAAGTTTATCGTAAAAAAAATAACGGGTTCATCCGAATCAAAATCAGAAATTGATTATGAAGTGTATAATGATTTTGTAGAAAAATTAAAGCTTTCTGCTTAATTCTGTTAATATTTTTCTTTCCCTTTCAGTTAAACTCTGATATCCAGACATAGAAATCTTATCCAATATCTCATCAATTTTTCTTTGTGTTATTTCCTCACCTTCTATTATCATAGCGCTGCGAGGAGTGTATGGATTTGTTTTTTCTTGTTCTACTTCATACAACTTTTTCTCGAAAGAGTCTTGTTGTTTTGGACGCGACCAGCGAACCTCGAACATATTACGTGGTTGTTCCTGTTTTTCATAGGTTTGTGAGTAAAAGTCGCGAACCGAGGAAGATCTTTTGCCAAAGAGTTTATTTGTCCAACCTTCCAATTTTGTGAATATTCCAAGTTTATCACCAAACAGCATTAGAATTAGTCCCGTTAATGCTCCACCTAAGTGAGCAAAATGGGCAACCCCGTCGTTGGAACTAAACCCAGAGAACAATTCAATTCCTGCAAAAATGATTACGAAAAGCTTCGCTGGTATTGGTATAAAAAGTGGGAACATAAATATTGGTCTATTTGGAAAAGTTAATCCAAAAGCTAACAAAATTCCATAGATTGCTCCACTGGCTCCAACGGTGGGACCTACCTGGCCAATCAGCGGTCCAATGAAGATTTGGGATAGTCCTGCTCCAATTCCAGAGAGTAAATAATAAATCAAAAACCTGGAACTTCCCCAGCGGTTTTCCAATTCCATTCCGAACATCCACAATGCAAACATATTGAAGAACAAGTGCCATAAGCCCCCGTGCATGAACTGATAGGTTATTAATTGCCAAAACCAAAAATTATTTCCCGAAATATAGTTTAATCCTTCATAGAACATCGGCTGCAAAGCAAGGTAGTGCATAAATATCCTACCAACTGGTGCCCCAAAAAGCGTGAAGAAATCAAGAATAAAATACTGAAGTATATATACTCCAATATTGATTATCAATAATATCTTGATTACAGGAGGCATTGAATTTTTGAACATAATAAAATCTTGTTTTGTGTATTATTTGTAATAATGTTATTAATTTTAAAATTAACGAAATTTTAAAATAAAAATTGCGAAATGAACGAAATACTAACTTTGAAGAATAGTAAAGTTGCACGAAGAATCAATACTGGACATCCTTGGATATTTTCCAATGAATTGGTGGAATTGCCTGATTTGGAAGCAGGTTCGATAGTTAAAATAGTAGATAGAAGTAATTATAATTATGGTTTAGGTTTCTATAACAAAAATAGCTTGATTGCAGTTAGGCTATTGTTTGCCAACGAAGTAGATTATCAATTAATCAAATCCCGAATTCTTTCTGCTTTTACAATACGCGAAAAGATAATTGATAATTTCAATTTTTGCCGTATCGTATTCGGCGAATCCGATTACCTGCCTGGCTTAGTTATAGATAGATATGGAGAATATTTTGTTTTCGAAATCTTCTCGGCTGGATTCGAAAAAATTAGAGAATTAATTCGCAAGGCTATACTTGAACTCAATCCGAAAACAAAAGGAATTTTACAAAAAAATTCATCTATTTGGCGACAACGCGAAGGACTGTCCCAAAGTGATGAAATTCTATTTGGCGAGATTCCCGACAAAATGTTGATTGAAGAAAACGGAGTAAAATTCCAGGTAAATCTAATTGAGGGGCAAAAAACCGGATATTTCTACGATCAAAGGTTAAATCGACTTTTTGTGCAAAAAATTGCACGAAATAGTAGAGTTTTAGATTTGTTCTGCAATCAGGGAGGTTTTGCGTTAAATGCGGCTAAGGGAGGCGCAAGCACAATTGTAGGAGTCGATATTCAGACGAACGTAATCGAAAGTGCAAAAAATAATGCAATTATTAATGAATTCAATAATATCGATTTTGTCCAAGAGGATTGCTTCGATTACCTCAAAAATAATACTGAGAAATTTAATATAGTAATATCCGATCCACCAGCATTTACGAAAAGCAAAAAGAATATACCCGAAGCAGTTCGGGCATACTATAGAATAAATAAATTAGCTATAAAAAATTTGGAAAATGGAGGAATTTTGCTTTCGTCAAGCTGTTCCCATCATATTTTCGAAGACAAATTCTACGAAATCATCCAACAAGCAGCTAATGAAAATAATCGTAAATTGCGACTTATTTATCGGGGTTTGCAATCCCCCGACCATCCCATTTTGGATGCTTTACCCGAGACAAAATATTTGAAATTTTTTGGATTTATTGTCGATTAAACATTTCCAAACAAGTATCGAAAACATACTTGGGCTTGATGCTTTTCATACATTTAAAATGATATAAAGGGCAATTTCGCCGTCCAATATGCGAACAAGGACGACACCACAATTGTTCTTCTAAAATCCTAAAATTATTGCTAAAATGAGCAAAGCCTAATTCCTTGACCGACGACCCAAATATTGCAATTGTTGGAACCTGCCTTGCGGCAGCAATGTGCATCAATCCTGTATCATTGGTTATAAATAAATCTGATTTATCGATCAATTTAGCAGTCTCGATTAAATTTGTTTTCGATACAAAATTTTTCAATTCAAACTTAACTCCAGATTCGATGTAATTTGCTATATCTAATTCTCTTATTGATCCAAGTAATTGAATTTCTATTGTATCCAATAACTTGGCTGACAATAAATTAATTAACTTCACAAAATAATCTGGTAACCACTGTTTTGTTTTATGAGCGGCACCCGGTGCTATCGCTATAGTTATTTTTTTATCACTCTTTACTTCCCTTTGTATAGGATATGATGATTCTTTATCTAACCAGAATTCGACCCCTAATCCATCATCCTGAAGGTTCAATTCGTTGCTGAAACAAGAAAAATAATTATCGATAACGCTGTAATTTTTGATTAACGGTATTTTAAAGTAAACTAAAGATAATTTGTGCAGTCTTTCCTTGTTTAATTTAAATAGGTTGTCATAGTCCAAATAAGAGATAATTTTTCTGGAATAATGGTTGTTTTGCAAATCGATGATTAAATCGAATTTTGCGTTACCCATTTCATGTAATTTAGTTCTGAAATAATTTGCAAAATCTGATTTTAAAGAATGCTTAGGTATAAAAATTTTTTCATCAATTCTTTTGTTGAAAACAACAGTTTCTTTAAAATGGTCGAAAGTGAGAAAGAACAACTTGCTATTAGGGTAGGAATTCTTTAAAACACGCACTATTGGGGATGTGAGGACAATATCGCCAATTGAACTTAATCTGATTATTAAAATATTATTTATAATATCGATTTTTTTTGTTTTTTTGTTCACAAATTATTAATTTTGATTTACAACAAAAACAATATTACGAAAAAAATGAAATTCTCAATAGAAAACGACGATAAGATAATTGTTTTTACAATTAAAGAAAACAGTGTGGGTGCCGATAACGCACCAGATTTGAAGGCTAAGATTTTAATTGAAGCTCAACCTGATATTCAAGGAATGGTTTTTGAAATTGGCAAAGTGCATTCAATGGACAGCTCTGGTTTAGGAGCATTTTTATTAGCCCATCGACAATTACGGGAATATAATGTACCTGTCCACATCGTGAATGCTAATAAGTTTGTGCGTAGTTTAATGTCGATGACCAAAATTGATCAGTTATTCACTTTTACCGACGATGTGGAAACTGCTAAAGCCAATATTCTTAATAATCCCAAAAATAATTAAGGACTTATTATGTATATCGATAAACAAATCATATCGACAATTTTGGAACATAAGCAAGTTCATTTCGATTTTTACGAGCATCGTAACCAACTTACGCTGTTGATTAAAAAAGATATTTTGTTGGATGTAATGAATGAGCTGAAGAACAATCCAGAAAGCAGTTTCGATATGTGTATCGATATCACTGCAGTTGACTGGCTAAAGAAACCAAATAGATTCGAAGTGGTTTATACTTTATATTCACTTCCGAAAAAGTGGTATTTGATTGTTAAAACTCCAATAGAAGAACATCATCCACATTGTCCTTCGATTACTTCTGTATGGGAAAGTGCAAATTGGTACGAAAGAGAAACATACGATATGTATGGAATAATTTTCGATAATCATCCATTCTTGCGTCGTTTCTATATGACAGAAGATTACAAAAATCCTGAAACAGGCGAATCAATTTATCCATTAAGGAAAGATTATCCGCTAATGGGAATTCCAGAATCATTGCCATTACCACCATATCCTGAAAAATATGGTTATTCTGTTGATAAATAAGAATTCTTAAGTTTAAAAAATTGTTTTCCAAAAATTATATCTTAATCATTATTTCACCTAACTCTTTTCTCAGCCGATTCGCTTTTTCTCTTTTAATAAATATCGGATCTTCCAGTTGTTCGGCTTCGGCTTGATAACCAATAGCAATTATTGCATATTGAATTAAATCATCAGATAAATTAAAAATTTCTTTAATCTTTTGTTTATCGTATCCTCCCATAGGATGTGTTGCCAGGCCCATCGATACAGCTTGAATCAGCATGTTTCCAACAGCAAGTCCGGTATCGAATTGTGCACTTGTATTAGTATCACCATTGCTATATTTTGTGTATGCAGCTGCCAAGATGAAAGTATTAACATTTTTGCACCATTTTTGGTTTCCTTCGGATAAACAATCAAATACTTTTTGAAAATTCTCTGGATTTTCGTTGCGGTTCCAAACCACAAATCTCCAAGGCTGCTCATTCATCGACGAAGCGGCCCATCGAGCTGCTTCGAGTAGTTGCGTGATTTGTTCCTTTGTTAGAAATTTGCTTTCTTTGAACGAACGTGGGCTCCATCGGTTCGAAATTAAATCGTTGACTTCTACACTTGTAATTGCTTTTTTTATCATATCGTATTCCTTTTCATTTTCTATTTTATATAAAGACGAAAAAGGCATTTTTTTGATTAGTTTTTTTTTATTTTTTTGTAATTTTGGAACAAAATTTCAATTAACGTGTAAATTATATATTAAAGCACTGATAACTATTGGATTGCCGTAAATTAGAAGATATAGAATTATTGCATAGCTTGCTGTCCGACAACAAGCAAACATCGGATGCTTCGTTCAGATGCATTTATCAGCGATATGCTTCGAGGGTGCATTCTTATTGCTACAAGATAATTAAGGATAAACAAGTTGCAGATGATATTTTTCAGGATACATTTATTAAGTTCTATCAGAATGTACGAATAGAGAAAATGAAGGTAAGTTTGCTTAGCTTTCTATTGAGAATAGCCCGAAACCTATCTTTGAATGCAATTAGGGACGAGAAGACAAAACATACCAATTATACTGTAGATTATTCTTATTCAATCATCGAAGAATTTGCAAATACTAATTTACAGGTAATACAAAAAGCAATAGAAAGCCTGGAACTTAAATACCGTGAACCTTTGGTTCTTAGATTGTACGATGGGCTGGAATACGACGAAATTGCCGAAGTTCTGGACATAACTACCGAGAATGCCCGTAAAAGGGTATTTAGAGCTAAACAACAAATTAAAGTAATACTTAAACCATATTACGATGAATTTATTAATTGAGAAATTGAGGAGATAAAATAAATGGAACAGTCAGAATTAATTCATAAGTTTATTGATGAGGGCTTGGATCCGATAACAGAACAGAATTTGTTCGAAAGTATGGCAAAAAATCCATCTCTGCGTTCGGAATTCAAGCAGTATTTATCGTTCGAACGAGCAGCTTTAACAGATTTTACCGCATATCAACCAAGTATGGGAGCAACTAATGCGATATTTTCCAACCTTGGCATTACTGCTATTGCAACAAGTTCAACTGCGACAAATATAGCTGCTACATCGTTTTGGGCTAAATATAGTGGATTGATTTTTACCAATATTGCCTCTGTCATTATTACAGCTGCTTTGTTTTATTTCTTCAATATGCAAAACTCGGATAATGGCAATATCTCCAATCTGGGAGGAAATACTCAAAAACCAAATTTTGAGCAAAGTAACCAAATACCAATTGTCTCGAACAATGCACTGGAAAATAAAGAAGAAGAAATTCAACCAGTCAAAGAAAAAATTAAATATGTATATATTCAGAAGAAAGATAAAGATATTACTTTGCCCGTAGAGGAACAAGCAGTCAATGAAGAACAGAATTCACTTTCGGATGTTGATTTGAATTTAATTTCAGCTGCTGATTTTAATAAGCAAAATCTCGCAAATCCAATTTTCCAAAAAGAAAATATAAGTAATTCGAATGTTTTCGAAAAAATTGGAGCGATTCAAATGATACCCTTCGAATATGCAGTAAAAAGTATAGGTTTGGATAACATTTCTGTTATGTTTACTGGAAACGATAGTTATTCACTGCCGCAAAGTCCTTTGCCACGGTCTTCCCAACCAATTTTTGATTCAAAATCGTTGATTTTAATGTACGACTTTAATCCTAATTTTGCCGTTGGAGTTGACGTTCGACAGGAGTTCTATTATCTTGACTATTCCGGACAGATTGAATCGAAAGATTTCAGATACGAGCAGAATACAAACTATACCTCAGTTGGTATTGTTGGGAAATGGAATTGGTTAAATTACAACAGCTTTAAGTCCTTTGCACAATTATATTTAGGTGGCAATAAAGTTGGACAAGTTGGTAGATTTATGATTGGTACAGAAATTAGTCCTTCCAAGGAGTACGGTTTTATAATTGGTGTGGAAGGCTCTTTACTTAGACACTTGCATCAAAATAAAGAATTTTTTGCTAAGAAAATTGGTTTAAATTACGGAATAATATTCCACTTTTAGTTAAGGAAAACATTATGAAGCACAGAATAATATTATTGATAAAGTTGTTAGGATTAATTTACTTGATATATGGATGTTCCGATACTTATGGAACTGATCCAAATGTAAAAATAACCGAATTGAACCCTACTATTCCTGGACCAAGTGATAGCATTAAGAAACCTATCGAAATGCTTGCAAAATGGAATTTTGTTGAATATTTTTCGGTTGGAGCAAGAGGCTCGTCGATGGCTTGGGGAAGCAATCATACTTTTATCAGAAATAGATTCATTATCGATACAACTAAAGAAGAAAGCGTTGTCGCGATAGATGTGGAAGTTAAGTGTAATATTCCCGACGAAGTAATCAATAACAGAGGCGATAGAGTAGTTTCGATGAGATTGAGTATTGATAGCTTATCAATACCTCTTGGAAAAATCGGAAATGCAATAGATCCAGAGAGAAAGAGTATAGTTCGTGTTGACCTGATTATTAAAGATTTAAAAACTGGTCGTAAATATATCATCAACGAAAAGGAATTGGGAATAATCTTTTCAATTTACCAAGAATCGAAAACTAGCGGAGTTCGTGGCTTTCTCAATGCAGATTTAGGGCAGTACGTAGCGTTGAATACCTTCAATTTCCAGGCAATTTTCGAAGCAGATTATAAATAAGTAAATCAAAAAATTAATAAATTTTCTTAAATTCGTCATAAAACCTTTATAAAGTTAGGGCATTATGGCGATACCAATCTTACTTCTTCTTTTAGGACTTATAATACTTATTGCTGGTGGAGAAGCACTTGTTCGTGGTGCTTCGTCTGTTGCACTCAAATTCAAAATACTGCCAATTGTGATAGGTTTAACGATAGTTGCCTTTGGAACATCGGCACCTGAACTGGTTGTCAACATTATGTCGGCAATTAATGGTACATCCGATCTGGCATTTGGTAATGTGATAGGAAGTAACATAGCTAACATATTGTTGATACTTGGGATTTCGGCTATTATTTCACCTCTTGCAGTTCAGCACAATACTACTTGGAAAGAAATTCCATTTGCGATTTTGGCCATTTTGGCTGTATATTTTATGTCGAATGATGTACTATTTGATAATGCTTCCAGTAATTTGCTTTCCAGAACAGATGGTATATTGCTATGGCTGTTACTCGTGATTTTTTTATACTATACCTACGAGCTCGCAAAAGAGTTCTACGCTCCAGAAGCAGAAGAAGCAAAAGAATACACAACTTTAATATCAATTACTATGATCTTAATTGGACTAATAGGTTTGTACTTTGGTGGGGAAATGATTGTGGACAATGCAGTAAATCTTGCAAAAATGTTTGGTATGTCCGAAAGAATTATTGGTCTTACTATAGTTGCCGTTGGCACATCACTTCCAGAACTTGCAACATCGGTGATTGCGGCTTATAAAAACAAAGCAGATATTGCAATTGGTAATATCGTTGGCTCGAATATATTCAATACCTTGTGGATACTCGGAATTACTTCCTTTATTATGCCAATGCCAATATCATCAGCTATCAACTCGGATGTGATTTTCAATATTGTCATTTCAGTTTTATTGCTTGGGGGCATTCTTTTCTTTAAAAAATACACTCTCCAAAGATGGGAAGGCAGCATTTTTGTAATCATCTACATTGTTTATTTACTTTCAGTTATCTTTGGTTTTTAAATTTTCTATTTTAATTTAAGATTTTCTCAAATCTTGTTATTCTGAACATTTAGTTAGTAATATTTCACTTATAGACACATGAACCTTAGTACACGTATTCATTGTTGGGTAAATTTATTAAAGAAATTAAAAC
>CAYOPF010000036.1:0-21695 GCA_964405755.1 uncultured Chloroherpeton sp. | reverse complement strand
TGGAATTTTAATGGTATTTCCCGAAAACGTTCTTTATGGTTTTTCGACTGAGGAAGATTTAAGAAAAATTATCAAAGGACAATTTATTGATAAAATGCTAGTAAAAGATAATCATGTTTTTGCACGCGATTTAGTTGAAAAATATATCAAATTCTATGGCGATTTATCTTTTTTCAATAAGCAAAATAGAATCACACTAAGGAATTGTGGGATTATCGACCCCGAAAGTTTGGTGGATTACATACATGCACAAGGTTACGAAGCATTGGCTCACGTTTTGTTCAAAGGCAATCCAGAATGGGCAATAGGTGAAATTATAAAATCTGGTCTTCGCGGACGCGGTGGTGGAGGATTTTCAACTGGATTGAAGTGGAAAATCACCCGTAATTCAAATCCCGATCCTATTAAATATGTGATTTGCAATGCCGACGAAGGCGATCCAGGTGCATTTATGGACAGAAGTGCCTTGGAAGGCGATCCATTTAGCATCATCGAGGGTATGACTATTGGCGGATATGCTATGGGAGCATGCAAGGGCTATATTTATGTTCGAGCAGAGTACCCACTGGCAATAAAAAGATTGGAAAATGCTATCAATGAAGCAAGAAAATTTGGATTACTTGGAACAAATATTTTGGGTTCTGATTTTTCCTTTGATGTTGAAATTCGTCTTGGTGCTGGTGCATTCGTTTGCGGCGAGGAAACTGCGTTGATTAAATCAATCGAAGGACAACGCGGACAACCCGTATTCCGTCCTCCATTCCCTTCTGTTAAAGGTTTATGGGGTCACCCAACAAACATTAACAATGTGGAAACTTGGGCTAACGTCCCTGCAATTATGCTTTATGGAGCTGATTGGTTCAATAAAATTGGCACAGAAGGAAGCAAAGGAACAAAAGTTTTTGCCTTAGCTGGCAAGGTTAAGAATACTGGATTAGTGGAAGTACCTATGGGAACTACCCTCCGAGAAATTATTTATGATATTGGAGGTGGAATTCCAAACGGTCGCGAACTAAAAGCAGTTCAAACTGGAGGTCCGTCGGGTGGTTGCATTCCAGTATCTAAGATAGATACTCCAGTAGATTACGAGTCGCTTAAAGAAGTCGGCTCGATGATGGGCTCTGGTGGTATGATTGTTCTCGACGATACTGATTGCATTGTCTCCACTTGCAGATTCTTTTTGGAATTTACCAAGGACGAAAGTTGTGGTAAATGTTTGCCATGCCGCGAAGGTACTGTTCGTATGTTGGAAATTTTGGATAAAATAACAACAGGAAATGCAACCCTGGAAGATATCAATAAATTGGAGCGATTAGGACGCTTAATGCAAAAATCATCGCTATGTGGATTAGGCCAATCTGCACCAAACCCAGTATTGAGTTCACTTCAAAACTTTCGCGAGGAATTCGAAATTCACATTAAGGAACAAAGATGTCCTACCCAGAAATGTACTCAATTAATAAAATATATTATCGAACCCGACAAATGTACAGGTTGTACTGTCTGTGCTCGGCGATGTCCTGTTAATTGTATTATCGGGAATAAGAGATTGCCTCACGAAATTATTCAAGACCAATGTATTAAATGTGGCGAATGTTACAACTCATGTAAGTTCGACGCAATTATTAAAATATAGCGAGGACTAATTATGAATATAATAAATGTAAAAATTGATAATATTGATATACAGGTGCCCGAAGGAACTACAATTATGCAGGCTGCCGACAAAGTGGGTGCCCATGTGCCACGATTGTGCTACCATCCGCATTTATCTACCGATGGAGCATGCCGTATTTGCATAGTCGAAGTGGAAGGTTCACGTAATTTTGTGGCTTCGTGCCATACTCTAGTAACAGAAGGAATGAAGGTGAGAACCAATTCTGCCGAACTCCGACAAACGAGAAGAGATTTAACTGAATTGCTGCTCGACAACCACCCAAGAGCATGTTTAACATGCGAACGAGATGGTAATTGCGAACTACAGAATTTATCCTATCGCCTTGGTGTAAGGGATAGGCTATTCGCAGGCGAAAGAAAGAGATTTCCTATCGAAAAAGATAATATTGCTATCGAGCGAGATGCCGAAAAATGTATCCTGTGCCGCCGATGCGTACGCGTTTGTGCCGAAGTTCAAGGTGTATATAATTTAAGCCAGATGTACCGAGGTTTTACAACTGTTGTTGCACCTGCATTCGAAGCAAAAATGGACGAATCTGTTTGCATTATGTGCGGACAATGTATTAACGTTTGTCCGACAGCAGCGTTTACCGAGAAGAGCCATTACGACCAGGTTTTCGATGCTTTAAGTAATCCTAAGAAGCATGTTGTTGTCCAGGTTGCTCCCGCAATCCGGGTTGCTATTGCCGAAGGTTGGGATATATTAGGAATTAATGCAACTGGCAAAACCGTCGAAGCACTCCGACGATTAGGTTTCGATGCAGTGTTCGATACTAATTTCGGGGCAGATTTAACGATTATGGAAGAATCTCATGAATTAATAAAAAGAATTGAAAAGAATGAGACATTACCATTAATAACCTCTTGCTCTCCTGGTTGGATTAATTTTATGGAACATTTCTATCCCGAAATGATACCCTATGCTTCAACTTGCAAATCCCCTATGCAAATGACATCGACTTTAATAAAAACATATTATGCCCAGAAAAAAGGAATCGATCCCAAGGATGTTTATTCTGTCGCAATTATGCCTTGTATTGCCAAGAAATACGAAGCAGGCCGACAAGAGCACTTTGCTCCCGAAGGATATCCTTACACAGATGCGGTGATTACCACACGCGAACTTATTTGGATGATTAAAGCAATGGGTGTCGATTTCATTAATTTACCCGATTCCGATTTCGACAATCCACTGGGCGAATCCTCCGGTGCTGCTGCAATATTTGGTACAACAGGTGGGGTGATGGAAGCGGCATTAAGAACCGCTATACTGAAAATAACTGATAAGAAACCCGAAAACTTGGATTTCTACGACGTACGAGCAATAGAAGGACTAAAAGAAGCAACAATAGAGATTGATGGCAAGGAACTGAATGTTGCTGTTGCCAATGGTTTGGCAAATGCAAGGAAAATACTCGACAAAGTTCAGTCTGGCGAAAAGCAATATCACATAATCGAATTGATGGCATGTCCGGGTGGTTGTGTTTCCGGAGGTGGTCAACCTCACCAACCAGCCGAGCAGTTTGTTTATCCATTGGATACTCATATTATTAGCCAGCGACAAGCCGCAATTTATTCAATTGATTCGAATAAATCTGTGAGAATCTCTGCTGAAAATCCATCAATCAAGAAAATATATAAAGAATTCCTGAAAAAACCAGGTAGCGAGATTGCTCACAACTTGCTCCATACAACTTATTCCGAAAAATATCCACGAGGTGTGAAATGAGAGATATATCGCACTTAACAATCACATTAGAGAAATCCATTGTTGATTATATCGAAGAATGCCGACAAAAAGAACATCCAGAAAGTTATCTTATTGCCGTGTTGCATAAAGTACAAGGTATATATGGATTCCTTTCGCAAGACCACATGTACGAAGTAGCTCATCTGCTTGGAGTGCCCACATCAACAGTATATGGAGTGGCGACATTCTACCATTTCTTCCGGTTAGGACCCAAAGGCAAATACTCTATATCTATTTGTATGGGAACAGCCTGCTTTGTTAAAGGTGCAGATTTAGTGCTTCAGTCCTTCAAGAATGAATTGGGAATCGACATAAAAGAAACTACTTCGGATGGATTATTCTCTCTGGAAGGGACGCGCTGCCTGGGCGTTTGCGCATTGGCACCTGTGGTTACAATCAACGATGAAGTATTCGGAAATGTAACTCCTAATCAAGTCCCCGAAATTTTAATTAAAGTAAAATCAAAAGAAAAGCAAGATTAAATAGAAATCATAAAAAATAATAAAAAAGTCCCTTGGTTCATGAATTAAGGGATTTTTTTTTGTAAGTTTGTAAAATTCTTTTAATTAATGGAATTTATTTATGCCGAAATTCAAAAGAGTGCTACTAAGCTTGTTATCCCCAGTGCTTTTCTTATCCTGCTCCAATTATCCACCTTTAGAAACCGTACCTTATGTGAATTTAAATAAATATTTGGGAAAATGGTACGAAATTGCTTCTTTTCCTCAAAGTTTCCAAAAGGGTTGTAATTGCACAACTGCAGAGTATTCTCTCAGTTCCGAAGGCCATATAATTGTGATTAACAGATGCAATAGGGATAGTGTAACCGGCAGGGCAACTAAAGCAGAAGGTAAAGCATTTATCGACGAAGGAACTGGTAATGCAAAGCTGAAAGTTCAGTTTTTCTGGCCTTTCCGGGGTAAATACTGGATTATCGAATTAGCCGAAGATTACAGCTATGCTGTGGTGGGACACCCCAACCGTGAATATCTATGGATTTTGAGCCGTACTCCCAAAATGGATGAAAATACCTACAAAATGTTGTTGGAACGAATTAAGCAGAAACAATTCGACATAACAAAATTACAAGTGACCAAACAATGCGAGTAAACAAGACATATTACTATTAAAAACCATATATTGAATAATTTGTATAATTTGACTTAAATATGCAAAACTGAATAAACTTACAAAATAGTGTGAAATTAAAGAGGGAAAAATGTTGAAGAACTTAAAGTTCGAGTACAAGATTACTTAGATATATTTACTAATTGGTTTGTTTTGGATTTTATTTTCTGATAAAAGTGTAAGTCTATTAGCTAACGATAAGGAATTGCTAACACAAATAAGTATCGTAAAAGGGTTCTTTTACGTTGGAATAACAGCATTATTATTGTTTTATCTTATCAGGCGGAATATTAATAAGTTAATTAGTTATCAAGAACAAACAACCAATAACGAGCAAAAATATAGACTTTTATACGAATATGCAGGTGTTGGTATAGGATATTATGATTTGGAAGGAAGAGTAATTTCTTATAATCCTATCGCTTTACAATTAATGGGTGGCAACTCCGAAGATTTTGTTGGGAAATCAATTTATGAACTCTTTCCGAAAGATTTGGCTGATGAATATTCTTCAAGAATGAAAAAAAGTTTACTAGCAAATCAGCCCCAGAAATACGAAGATTACGTCGAACTCCCCACGGGTGGAAAGTGGTTTCTTAGTGCATATAGCAAAATTGTAAACAATGAAGACCAATCAATAGGAGTTCAGATAATTTCTTCAGAAATAACTCAGCAAAAAACATTTGAAATAGAACTACTAAAAGCAAAAGAAAAAGCTGAAGAGAGTGAACGAAAATTGTCGGATGCTCAGTATTTTGCCAAACTGGGAAACTGGGAATTAGATGTCGAAAAGGGTGTTTTTACATTTAACGATAATTTTTATTCGATATTCCACACGACAGCCGAGGAGATGGGTGGCAATTACATGTCGATAAACGACTATGCCTCAAAATTTGTTCATCCAGACGATGCCAAATTAGTCGAAATTGAGTCAAAGAAAGCTATTGAAACAGATGATCCAAATTTCTCTACCTACCTGGAACATAAAATTTTGTATCAAGATGGCGGTGAAGGTTATCTTGCAGTTAGATATAGAGTTGTAAAAGACGAGAATGGCAAAACCATAAAACTAATTGGTGTTAATCAAGATATTACTGAAAAGAAAATTATCGAAAACGAACTTAAAATAGCAAAAGAAACCGCAGAAGAAGGTGAAAGAAAGTACCGCACTATAGTAGAAAACGTCACAGATGCTTTTTATATACATGATTTCGGAGGACGCATTATTGATTGTAACGAAGCAGCTTTAATAATGACGGGTTATTCTCGAGATGAATTGATTGGCAATTCACTTTCAATTATCGACAGTGAGGAAAACAAGCTTATGTTACCCGCCAGAATGCAACGACTTATGTCGGACAATATGATTTTATTCGAAGGAACCCACATCCGTAAAGACAAATCTATTGTTCCAGTTGAAGTTTCGGGGAAAGTAGTTTCACGAGAAGAAGCTGGGATTATTCATGGGTTTGTACGGGATATCACCGAAAGAAAGAATGCTGAAGAGGAACAGAAGGAAAGTGAAGAAAAATTCCGTCTTGCAATGTATGCAAGTCGTGATGGGTTGTGGGATTGGAACATTGCTGATAACAGAGTATATTACAGTCCAGGTTGGGAAAGCATAATTGAAGAAATAAATGTACCTTCAGAATTAAGTACTTGGGATGAACGAATACATCCAGAAGATAAAGCTGAAACTTTGAAAACACTGAAAGAGTATCTTGATGGCAATGGTGATTATTGGCAACAAGAACATCGCATAAGAATACAAAAAGATAATTGGAAGTGGGTATTAGGGCGAGGTATGGTGGTTTCGAGAGATAATCATGGCTATCCACTTCGAATGGTTGGTACTGTGCAGGACATCACAGAACGGAAGAATGCAGAAGAGGAACTGAGGCAATCTCAGAAAATTTTAGCTGAAAAAAGAAGCTCAGTATAGGTTAATTGCCGAAAACTCAACTGATTTGATTTATGTTTACAGATTAATTCCAGAACCTAGCTATGAATATATTTCGCCTTCTTGCATTCAGCTTTTAGGTTACACACCTGAAGAGGGCTACGCCGATCCATTTGGCTACCATAAATATATTAATACACCTGCTGGTTTAGAAGGATTTACCAAGTTTTTACTTGATCCTACTCAACCAAACTCTATTGAAGAGCAATGGAAAAAGAAAGACGGCACTTTAATATGGGTTGAACAGGTTATAAAAAGAAATTTTGATGATAGTGGGAATATAATATCGTTTCAAAGTACTGTTAGGGATATTACGAAGCGAAAAAAAGCAGAAGAGGAACTACAAATTAAAAACATGGCAATAGAATCATCAATAAATTCAATGGCATTTGCGGATTTAAGTGGGAATTTGACTTATGTTAATCATTCGTTCCTTAATTTATGGAAATATCAAGATAATAAAGAAGTTCTTGGTCGGTCTTCAGTTGAATTCTGGCAAACAACTGAAGAACCTAAAACTGTTATTGAAGCAATGCAGAATCAAGGTTATTGGAAGGGCGAGATGGTTGCTAAACGTTCCGATGGGTCAATTTTTAATGCCGAAGTATCAGCAAGTATGATAAAGGACAATAATGATACTCCTTTGTGTTTGCATGCTTCATTTATTGACATCACCGAACGTAAACAATATGAAGAAACGTTGTTGAAAGCAAAAGAGAAAGCCGAAGAGAGCGAGAGGCAACTAAATGCTTTCCAAAAAGTAGCAAGGGTAGGTTATTACATTTTAGACCTTCCACAAGGTAAGTGGACCAATTCAGAGATGTTGGATGAGTTGTTTGGGATTGAAAATAATTATGATAGGAGTGTGGAAAGATGGATAAATATTGTTCATCCCGACGATCGACAAATGATGCTTGATTATTTTATTCGAGAAGTAATTGGTAATAAACAAAAATTTGATAAACAATATAGAATTACTAACCAAAAGGATAAACAAGTATACTGGGTACATGGGTTGGGTTTACTCGAATTTAACGAAAATGGTAATCCAATAAAAATGTTTGGTACTATTCAAGATATAACAACCATTAAAAATTATGAGATATCATTAATCGAGGAAAAAGAGAAAGCAGAGGAAAGCGACAATTTAAAAACAGCATTTTTGCAGAATATAAGTCACGAGATACGAACTCCCCTAAATGGAATTTTAGGGTTTTCAAGTTTATTGGAGGATGAGAATAATACCAAAGAGGATATTATAGAATATACATCAATAATTAAGAAAAGCGGAAACCGTTTGCTCGAAATCGTGAATAATATATTGGATATTTCGCGAATAGAAACAGGCCAGCTTAAAATAAGCAATTCCACTTTCTCGATAAACAGTACTATATTGGATTTAATCAGCTTCTTCGATGCAGAGGCTCAAAGCAAAGGCATACAGCTAAAATACAATTTTCCTTTAACTGAAGATTTGTCATTAATATCAACTGATTACCACAAGTTTTTCCAAATTTTAACTAACTTAGTGAAAAATGCAATAAAGTTCACAACAGAAGGCTCAATTAATGTTGGCTATGAGTTGCAAGGATCCAATTACCTGTTTTATGTTAACGATACTGGAAGTGGAATTCCCAAGGAAATTGGGAATAAAATATTCGAGAGATTTGTGCAAGCCGACCACTCTCTAACACGAGGATACGAGGGTGCTGGTTTAGGACTTGCAATAAGCAAAGGACTTGTGGAACTTTTAGGTGGTAATATCTGGTACGAGTCAGCAGTTGGCATTGGCACAACTTTCAATTTTACTTTGCCCAGCAATATCCATGTAAATCTCGAAGAACCCAATGAAGAAAAGCCAATAAAATATATAAGTGAAAAGGTTAATATTTTGATTGCAGAGGATGACGAGGATAGCTATTTGTTTTTATCTACCATTTTGAAAAACGATAATAATAATATAATTCACAGCAAAACAGGTCCTCACGCATTAGAACTTTTTATTCAGAATCCTAAAATTGACATTATCTTTATGGATATTCAATTGCCCGGTATGAATGGTTATGATGTTACTAAAAACATACGCGAAATATCAAAAGACGTAATTATCATTGCTCAAACTGCTTATGCACAGTCTTCGGACCGCGAGAAAGCATTTGCTATTGGATGCAACGAATACATAAGTAAACCATACAAAAGGGAAGCAATCAGGAAATTAGTTCTAGAATTATTAAGCAAAAGGAGAAAGCAAGGTGCGAATAAATCGGAATCCTAATTTGGAGGTTCCTCAGTTTCGACAGACTTCGAATTTGGTCCTTCTTCCAATAAACGTTGTTGCTCTTTAATTTGCTGTTCTTTAAGTTGTTTTTCCTTCAGTTCTTGAATTTTTTTAATTCTTCTCAGTTTATTGAAGTTCACGGAAGGAGTTATTTGAACACCTTCACGAATAACACCCAACTTGCGTAAAGAATCCTCTGCAAGAACAAAAAGATGTTTGTTAATTAAACCTCCACGAACATCTTCGGGAATCTGAACAATTGGGATTAATGGTTCGTCAACAGCCATTGGGTCGGGAGGTAATTCCAGTTTCAAGGACTTATTGCTCGTAATTTCCATCCATGGACGATATTCCGCACCAAATGGATAGAAATCAAGAATAATCAAGGGTGTGCCAGATAAACGGATGATTTTATTTGCTGTATCCTTTCTATAACCGTGCCCCCAATTATAAATCCAGGCAGCGTCGCTTTCGAGCATTCTTAAGCAAGAATGTGAAGCAGGATAACCTGGCATTTCGAACTGATGAAGAGCCATTCCGGCATCTGGATGAAAATTATAGTAATAGTGCATTTCCCAGGTACTATCCAAAGAAGAAAGCCTTGTTCTTTGGCGGAAAGTTAGAGCATACCTGCCGGGATAGGTTTGAGTTTTTTCTTTTCCAGAATTAACAGGTGCAAATTTTATTAAATTTCCATATTCGTAACAAGCCAGTGCTTGGTATCGTGCAGAAACCATTATAAGTTTTTTCAACTTCCTTGCACCTTTGTAGAAGGTTGGAAATATAGAATATGTCAATCTGTTTTCGGTGAATACTTCTGGAACCAGAATTTCCTTGGAACCGACTAAATAATTCCATTGTTTCCGGTTTAATGTGTTTAAGATTGTATGGGCAATCGAGGATAGTTTTGTAACAGAATCGAGGAAGCGTTCTTTTTCTAATTTGGATTTGAACTCGAATTTTCGATACCTTATTTCGGGGAAAGTATCAACAAATGGTTCGGGGTAGTTAGTAGTATCTATTTGTTCTTGTGCATTAATGCTTTCCTGCTCAATTTCTTCGCTGGTTGAATCGTTGCAAGATTGAAGATTAAATAATATTGCAATTGCTACAATTGAGTTTAAAATATAACCAAATCTATCTGAAAGATTTTTGAGCATAATTTTTTTGTATAAAATACAAAATTACAACAATTTTTTAATTATCTTGATAATTTTTTATGTAATTTGTAACATAATTTTTATAGATTTTATAGAAATTGTTAATTTGCATATTCCCAAATAACAAAATGTGAGAAATTTATGTCTGGTCATAGTAAATGGGCAAATATTAAGCATAGAAAAGGAAAGCAAGATGCAATTCGTGGTAAAATGTTTACCCGTGTTGCAAAAGAAATTACCATAGCCGCTCGCGAAGGAGGTGGCGATCCCGATGCAAATCCAAGGTTAAGATTAGCATTACTAAATGCTAGATCTGTAAATATGCCTAATGACAACGTGCAAAGGGCAATCAAAAAAGGAACAGGTGAAATCGAAGGAGCAGCAATCGAGGAATACGTTTTCGAAGGTTACGCACCTGGCGGTATTGCTGTGATTTTAGAAGTTGCCACAGACAACAAAAACAGAACTTTGCCGGAAATTCGCTCTTTGTTTAGTAAACACGGTGGTAATTTAGGCGATTCCAATTCTGTTGCCTGGAGCTTCGATCGTAAAGGTGTAATTACCATAAATAACAATGGCAAAACCGAAGATGAGTTGATGGAGGTTGTGATTGAGAGCGGTGCTGACGATCTGGAATTCGACGAGGAAACATCACGAGTTGTTTGTGCTATGGAAAATTATGGTCAGGTTAATAAATATTTACAGGAAAATAAGTTTGATATAACAGAAAGTAAACTGGAATTTATACCACAAAATACAGTAAAAATAACTGAATTGGATATGGCAAAAAAGTTCATGAAATTCAACGACATATTCGAAGACCACGAGGATGTTCAAAATATTTTTACCAACGCAGAAATCGATGACGATATTGCCGAACAATTAGATTAAGCAATGATTTTACTTGGAATCGATCCCGGCTCGGTCATTCTTGGCTATGGTGCAATCCAAAGTCAGGACAAATCATCCAAATTGTTAGAATACGGTGTAATTCGCCCAAAATTGAAGCAAGAAGATTTTAATCTCCGATTGGCAGAGATTTATGAGGATTTAACAAAGGTGGTTAAGCGTGTTCAGCCAGATGTGGTATCTATCGAAAAAATGTTTTACCATAAGAATGCGCAAACTCTGATTAAACTTGCAGAAGCCCGCGCAATTGCTATTCTGGTCGCTGCCAAAAACAAGATCCCAATTGTTGAATATAGTCCCCGCGAAGTTAAGAAATCAATCACAGGCCGAGGCAATGCCAGTAAACAACAAGTGCAATATTTCGTTAGAAACCTTTTGAATATTTCCGAAACGCCTGAATTCTACGATGCAACCGACGCATTGGCCATTGCTATGTGCCACCACTTAAAAGGTGAGCCCATAGTTACTGCTACTCCTAAAAAAATTAAAAGTTGGGGAGATTTTATAAAGCAAAATCCAGAGAGATTGTTAAAACATTAATATTTCAGCATGCCTCTAATTCCCTTCAATGCTTTGTTTGCAAAATAATTTATTATTGCAATTATAGCGGGCATTCATAACTTATTCTATTTTAAATAATAATATTTGTAAGAATATTTTATTTTACATCATCGTAGCTTTTGGGTTCTACCATTATTACTTCCTCTTTTGCTACAACTACCGAACCTGGATTTGCTCCCTTTGGTTTTCTTACATATTTTTTCTGAGTATATATAACTGGAACGAAACCTCCATTTCGTTGCGAAGAATAATAAGCAGCAATAGATGCAGATTTCTCAAGTACCTCTTTGGGAGGTTTGCCCTTGCCAGAATACTTTAGAATACAATGGGAACCGCTACCACCTCGTAAATGGAACCAGTAATCGTTGGGTTTGCCCAATCCAAATGTTAATTCATCATTATTCTTCGAATCTTTTCCTACATAGAGTGTGGCATTTGCCGATATTTCGAATTTTCTGAATTTCTCTGATATTTCCTTAGGGATGTTTTGCATACTTTTTTTATAAAAAATTAAATTTTGTTTGTAAAACTTTTTTAAGTCGATATATTTGTCAATAGTAATTAATTTTTGAAATCGCTGATTGTGAATATTATATTCATCTTTAATTGCATTGTGATTTTTCTCGATTATACTGATATCCCGCTTGATTTTCTTGATTTTTAAATAATATTTTTCGATATTCTGAATAATAGTCATTTTAGCATCTAGTGGAATATCTATGTTGTTTCCCTCGAAATCAGTAATCTGGATTTTTTCCAATCCTTTTTGTTTAAGGTTTTGAATTGTATATAACAAATCTGTAAAATGTTGATATTGTTCAATTATTTTGAGCAATTTGGGAATTTCGTGGAATCTTTTAACTTTGGCTTCATACTTTTTGATGATTTTCTCATCAATATTTTTTAATGTTTTCAATAATCTATCAAAACGAAATTGACTAATTCTATCAGAAAATACTTTCCGAATTAGCAAAAACAAACTGCTACTTTCCTCGATAGTAAAAGGATATTTATTTAATTTAACTGGTGAAAGTATCCTGGAATTATCTTCGTTATGTGAATAATAATAGATTTGACTTTGTTCAATTTCTCTGGAAAGCAGCTCGGCACCATTTTCAATGTTTTCCAAATCCTGCGATGATAATTCAGATAAAGTCGTAGCCGTATCGATGCTTAATCGAAATAGTAGCTCATTGGATAAATCCTTACCAAAAAGGAACTTTGAACCCGAAATCGCTTTTAGTAGTTTAAAATTCTCGGGGAAATCCGAAATTTCCTTAAGACTTTGGCTTAATACTGCATATTTACTATTTATGAGTTCTTTTCGGTTCCTAAGGCAATCAATTATCGATTCGGATTTATTGGTCAATATTGCATTGTTTTGGCTTTTTCCAAAAATTTGAATATATAAATTTTTGTTAATTAATTCGAATTTAAGAATTCTATTTTGAGGAACAATTTCAATTTTTTGGATAACCTCACCTAAAATTGAATTAAATTGTTTGAACATGTTCCGTTTGGATTTATTACCCGATTTTGTTACAAAAATTGCCTCGAAATTTGTAATGAGAGAAATTGTTATATTGAAGAGACAATCGCCATCATATATATCAAAGTGTAAAATACCTTGGTTATCTGAATAACAGTCCACAATTTTGCAACCTACAAACTGTTGCATTTCCTCGACAACTTTCCGTAATATGTAAATATTATTTAACATTAAGCGTATTGATTAATCGAATTACAAGCAAATTTTCATTTCTATTTTATCATTAATTTGTAATTTAGTAATTCTATATTTTTAAATTGAACAAAATTAATGGATTGTAATGGATAAAAAGTTGATTAATCGGATTTTTGCCACATTATCGTTTGTGGTATCCTTAATAACGTATACTCTAACTGTTCAACCATCGGTGCCTTTCTGGGATTGTGGTGAGTTTTCGGGTGCTTCTATATGGCAGCAAGTACCCCATCCACCAGGAGCACCTTTATTTTTGATGATTGGTAAGATATTTCACATCTTAATTCCATTTGGAGATGACGGTTGGCGAATCAATATGGTAAGTGTGGTTGCAACTGCTTTTACTATTTTGCTGACTTATTTGATTACATATAGAATCATTCAAAGCATTTTAGGCAGGGAACCACAATCGATGACAGAAATACTGTCGGTTTATGGCTCGGCGTTTGTTGGTGCACTTGCATTCAATTTTAGCGATACACTTTGGTTCAATGGGGTAGAATCCGAAGTTTATGCCGCTTCTACTTTATTTGTTGCAATTATAATTTATTTAATGATGTTGTGGAACGAAAATCACGACAAACCCGGAAATGAGAAGTATCTGCTACTTATTGCTTACTTAATAGGTCTCTCCACTGGGGTGCACTTGCTCGCAATACTTACTATTTTCTCAATTGTGTATTTAGTATATTTCCGTAAGTACCAACATACTACTCTAAAATTCATCTTAGTAGGTGTTTTCTCGGTTATAATATTCACGTTAATTTATCCTGTAATAGTAAAATGGATTCCGGCATTTTTGGCAGGGCACTCACCAAACAAAGATGCTGCTCGCGAATATATGATAGAAAATAGTCCAATTTTGGTAGCTTTACCAATAATTATTGTTGCGTTAGCTGGATATTATCTTTGGTGGGCAAAAAAGAAAGAAAAGGAAATTTTGGCATTGGTAGCATCATCGTTTTTACTAATGATTATTGGATATACAACCTATACTCAGATATTGTTCCGTTCCAACGCCAATCCACCAATGAACGAGAACGAACCAAACTCCGTAAGCAGATTGGTGTCCTATTTGGGTCGCGAACAATATGGAGACGCGCCAAGTTGGCCACGCCGCTATCAAACAGACGGCTACTATGTTCAGAATTATAATAAAACCGACGAAAGAGGTCAATATGTGTATGGACCATGGAATCAACCAACCAAAAAAGAGGTTTATAAATCTGATGGAACTGGTTTTTTAGTTCCAGAATTTACAGAAGTAAACACATCTGGAGAATTGGCTTATTTATTGAAATATCAAATTTACCACATGTATATCAGATACTTTTTGTGGAATTTCGTAGGTCGCTCGTCCGACATACAGGATGCAGGGGCTGCGTGGTTCGATAACCGCGAAGCCGAAGCTATAAATGTTGCTAACGGTTATCGCGACATATACCCCATTAGATTTTTTGCGTTACCTCTCATTTTTGGCTTGATTGGGTTGTTTTTCCACTTCTCAAGAGATAAGAAAATGGCATTTATTTATCTGCTTGCCTTTTTGATGATGGGTGTATTGGCAGCTATCCAACAGAACCAGCAAGAACCTCAACCGCGTGAAAGAGATTATTTCTATACCGGGTCTTTTATGGTATTTGCTATGTGGATTGGAGTGGGTGTATTTGCAATTATTGAATCCCTAAGGAAATATCAGAATAAAGCCTTTATTCCTGCGGCAGTTATTGCAATTTCACTAATATTAGTACCATTGAATATGGCAAAAAGTGGTTGGAAGATGCACGATCGCTCGGGTAATTTTTTCCCATTTGATTATTCCTACAATATATTACAAAGCGTCGAGAAAGACGCAATTCTCTTTACGAATGGCGACAATGATACATTTCCTGTTTGGTACCTACAAGATGTTGCAGGTGTGCGTCGGGATGTGAGAATAGTAAATTTAAGTCTTGGCAATACGCTTTGGTACATTCATCAATTAAAGAACCGCGAGCCATGGGGTGCAAAGAAAGTTCCTATCAGCATTCCAAACGATAGTTTAAGTATCTACGACGAAACCGATCCAAGAGCGTTCTCTTACGAGCTTGGACCAGCTCGACCTATTCGACTAAAAATCCCAGCAGAAAGAATGAAGAAATTTACCAACGATCCGGAATTAATCAAAAACGGAATTCTTGAATTTACTTATACTGGGCAGAATTACGGTGAACATGAAGGAAAAACAGTATATTTGTTCCGCGTTCAAGATAAATTAGTATTTGATATTTTAAAAACTAATTTATTCGAGCGACCTATATACTTCTCTGCCACAGTTGGCGAAGATGTTTATATTGGTTTACGTGACCATTTAATTCGCGGGGGACTGGCCTTGCGAATTACTCCAGTATTGCAAAATGCAACCGACGATATTCCTTTGGATTTCGATATCATGGAAAAATGTCTGTTGAATTATGATAATTCAGATAACTTTAACAAAGAACAAAAGTATGGTTTCAAATTCAGAAACCTGAACAACCCGTCAGTATTTTATGATGAAGTTCATCGCCGATCCATCGAAGGCTACAGAATGTTGTTCTTAGCGTTTGCTCAGAATCTCGTAACTAAGAATAATGATAAAGCAAAAGCTAAATTGGTTCTCCAGAAAATGGATGAATTGATTTCGCTAAAGCAGTTTCCTTTGGATTGGAATTTGGCTGCACGCGTTGCTGATCTCTACAACAATGTGGGTGAATCCGAAAGTATGAAGAAGTGGGCAAAATACACTATCGATAATGCCCGAACAGCTCTTGCACGTAATCAGGTAATGTTCGAAATTAAGTTGTATGATTTGATGGGACGCTATCGAGGTCCATATACCGTAATGTCGGATATGGCCTACTTAATGAAGGATTACAATTTGGGAGCAGAAATAATTAACGAAACTATATTAAATGCACGGGAGTTTGCTAATTCGCTACAAGGCAATCCCGAATACTCGCAATTCTATAGTTATATTAGCGAAAATATTCCAATGCTCTATTTCAAACTGCTTACATTGCAACTCGAAAAAGCCGAAAAGCAGGGCGGCATAGCAGCTCAAATTAAATTCTTGCAAGACGAACTGAATAAAATGAAAAACTCAAACGATCAGGATTATAAACGATTAATTCCACAAGTAGAAGCAAAAATCAATGCATTAACGATTGGCGATACTGCTAAAAATGATTGATATTTCGATAGTCATTCCTGCATTTAACGAAGAGGAGCGGTTACCGCTCTCTCTTCGTAAAATCTTGGACTTTTTTGAGAATCGGACCGAAAAAGTCGAAATCTTAGTAGTCGATGATGGTTCTACCGATAATACTGTTCAGATTATACTTAAACAATTCCCTGATATTCAGGTAATTCAGCTACCTCAAAATACTGGGAAAGGTGCCGCCATCAGAAAAGGTATGTTGACTGCAAAGGGAAATTATATTCTTTTTTGCGATGCCGACCTATCCACTCCAATATACGAAATTGAAAAACTTATACCCAAGCTGAACGACAATTATGATATTGCTATCGGAAGCCGTGCACTCGACCCTTCCTTAATTAAATTGCACCAGCCCTTCTATAGAGAATTTATGGGTAAAACATTCAATAAAATTGTTCAGCTCTTCACGTTTTCTGGGATAAGCGACACTCAATGTGGCTTTAAATTGTTTAAAAAAAATGTTGCCCATCAATTATTCAGTCAATCCGTTATCAATGGATTTAGTTTCGATGTCGAAATTTTGTTTCTAGCACACAAAGCAAAATTCAAAATAGCAGAAGTTCCTGTTGAATGGTACAACGACGCTAAAACCAAAGTGAACCCTATTACTGATTCCACCAAAATGTTCTTCGAAATTTTTAAAATACGAAAAATACATCGTTAGTTGCGCATAAATATTTTTACTTAACATAATTGATAATTAATTTTCTTAAAATTCCTTATTTTGGAATCATTTTCAAAAAAAACATACTATGTAATTCGCTTCTAAGTAGTAATTTATAATAATTTATCAAAAAGTAAAATGGCTAAATATATATTACCATATACAATTCGAGGAAAAATATTACATGCTTTAATATGGATGATTTACCGTGCGTTGTCTATATTTATTGATTTCAAGAAGGAGAAGTCTCAAGATTTTGAGGAAAATCCATTGTTTATGTCCGTAGGATATATTCTTCAACTTGGCTATAACTATTATATCCAACCAGTCCTGGAAAATCCAAATAAAAATACAAATTTTATAGTACCCGTTGATAAAACAGAAAATATCCCAACAGATGCATTACGAATAAAATTTTGTGGCGATATAATGCCTTATCAAGAAGTACAAAAAAAATACTGCAAACACCTTTGGGATAATATTGGAGTTGATTTTTTTGATGCAGACATAAATATCGGTAATTTAGAAACACCTATAAGCATTGCATCAAAGCCAATTTATACTCCCGAAATTACATTGAAAAAGTTTGTTATGAACGGCGACTCAAATTTTTTCGATATTATAAACGGTAACGGCCAAATTAAGGGATTTGATTTATTCTCAACAGCCAACAATCACTCGTTCGATATGCGACGGAACGGATTATTAAATACAATAGATTTTCTAACTAAAAAAAATGTTCTGCATTGCGGGACATTTGATTCTCCTGCTAGTCCCCGCTTTACAATCATTGATAAAATGGGTATTAAAATAGCATTTATATCATACACTTTTTCGTTAAACTTTTTTAGATTGGATAACAAAGATACCTTTTTAATTAATTACATTAGATTGAACAAACCGGATGAAGATATCGAGCAAATTTGTAACGATATCGAATCTGCAAGGAAAGCAAGTGCGGAATTTGTTGTGTTGTTGCCCCATTTTGGTTTATCATATCATTCGTATCCTCCGCCACACATTCGTAAGATGATGCACAGATTGATTAAAGAAGCAAAGCCCGATTTAATAGTTGCAAATCATTCACATATACCACAACAATTGGAATTGATCGATAATGTTTATTGTGCATATAGCTTAGGTGATTTTATTGGATATGATATTACTCGTTTGGGCAAGTTATCGTTTGTTTTGGAATTATCTTTATCGAAAAACTCTAACAAAATTGAAATATCGCATGTTGCAGTTAAACCATTTCAGATTTATTTTTCTAAAAAACACAAATTGCTCCAACTGAATTCTTTGTTTTACGAGCCAAAAGTAGGTGATTTTTTGTTTGGTGATATAAATTATTTAAAGGAAAATAATTTCCTGAAAGAATATTATCTAAATCATTATAACCCTTAGTCCCAAGAGATTTACAAAACTTGAAAACTATAATTCGAAGATTTTTTGCCAGTTAGTATAAAAATACAACTTATAAACCAACATTAAGCTAACAAGAATAAACAATACCCCGAGTCCCTTCTGAATTCGAATATAGTTATTATCGTCAATAATGTGTTCGTATTTTTTGGATAATCCAACAATCGATCCAACCCATATAAGATTGCCTATTCCAAATGCCAATGCAAAAAGTAAATAAAAGTAGTAAGAGCCGTTGATTAACCCGGATTTGAGTAATAAAGCTGCCATGTAGGCATAACTTGGAATAAAAGTTGGGAAAAGTAAATTAGTGAGTGCCAAAAGACATCCAATTAAAAATGGATGGAACTTGCCAAAATATTTCTTATACCTTTCGAAGTTAATATTCTTTATTTCATTTTTCTTTTCAAATATTTTATAAAGTCCATAAGCAGCTAAGATAAGCACTAAAAGTATATCGAAAACCAGGAACAGTTTGGGATAATCATTCGCCAGGTTAGATAAAATTTTATAGATTTTTGTAGTGGAGAACAATACTATTAAAGCATAGAGTGTATCCATTAATGCGGAACCAGCACCTATAAAAAAAGCGGATTTGAATTGTTTGCTGCTAATTTGATTCAAAATAGATAGATTGATAACTCCTGGTGGCGACGCTAATATTATTCCAGAAATTACTCCGATCATTACAATAGTTATAGTGATATCCATTAATATATAATTATGTTGCTACGAAAATAACAAATTTGAACAAATTATGCCTTAGTAAATTCAAAAAGAAGGCTGTCCATATGCGAGACAGCCTCTTTTAATTTAATTTATCATGTGATTATTTAATCTTTTTAATAAACATTTCAATTTTATCAAAAGGATTATCGCGTTGGTCGCGAGGTGCATTAACCACTTTATCAGCTACATCCATTCCAGATAAAACTTGACCATAAATGGTATATTTACCATCTAAAAAAGTAGCATCAGCAACACAAATAAAGAATTGCGAGGTTGCACTGTTAGGGTCTTGGGATCTTGCAGCCGAAAGTATGCCCCGTTTATGTTGCAGATTGCTGAATTCAGCTGGGACACGGGTTTGGTCTGGATTACCAAATCCCCATTTTTCACGAGGTTCGGTCTTGGAATTTGGGTCGCCACCCTGAATCATAAATCCAGGAATAACACGATGGAAGGCACTGCCATCGAAGAATTTAACACTAACCAAACTGTCAAAATTAGCTACATGTTTTGGTGCTACATCTGGAAAAAGTTCAAGGACTATTTTACCCAGTTCTTCACCTTTCTGAACAACTGTAATTTCGTACTGTGGTTTTGGTGTTGCAACATTTTCAGTTTTTTTGTTATCACTCATAGTTTTTGAACAAGAAAAAAAAGTTAGAACAAATGCAATTACCATTATAATTGCTGTGTAATTATTTGATTGTTTCATATTAACTCCAATATTAATTATTTAATTTCCCAGTAATCATCACCGCGGAGTAAATTATTGATATTTCCAGGTCCCATACGGTTGATGGTATCGGTGATTTGTTTGTTAATTAATTCGTCGTAGCTAGGTTTCTCCACATCATAGAATACTCCAAAGGGACGAGGTAATTCGTTGTCGTACGACATTGTTGCAATCATTTGAGCTAATGCCAGATTCTTTTCGTTATAGGTTATTAAATCGCTTTCGGAATACTTATCGCCTAATTGCACTTGCATTGGAGCCAAATTATCGATTATTATTCCTTTGTCTAGGTTCAAACCATATATAAGAGGTTTGAGCTCTTCCAAAAATATTGCGTTCTCGTCAACAAAATGTTTGTCGGTCCATTTGTCGAATATACCATCAGTGAAAATCACACAATTCGAATATATTTCGACGAATGATACCCCTTTGTGTTGGGCTGCTCTTTGCATTACGTAGCTTAAATGTTTAGGATTAGTAGCCGATGATCGTGCAACAAAAGTGGCACCACTGCCCAAAGCCAAAGCAATAGGATTGAATGGATAATCCACCGCTCCAAATGGTGATGACTTTGTTTTGGAATATTGTTGGGTTGTAGGAGAATATTGTCCTTTGGTCATCGAATAAATTTCATTGTTCAAAAGCATAATCTTAATGTCCATATTGCGGCGTATAGCATGGATAAAGTGGTTTCCACCAATAGCCATACCATCACCATCTCCGGTAATTACCCAAACCGATAAATCGGGATTGGCAATTTTAATTCCCGAAGCCACTGGCAAGGCACGACCGTGCATTGTGTGGAATCCATAGACATTTACATAATAAGGGAACCGCGACGAACAACCAATACCCGACACAACGCAAAAATTCTCACGTGGAATACCGAGTGTCGGCATAATTTTTTGCAGTTGAGCCAACACAGAATAATCTCCACATCCAGCACACCAACGAACATCAAGAGGAGTTTTAAAGTCCTTTGCTGTCAATTCGGCAACTGGTACGATCAGTTTATCTACAATATTTGTCATTTTATTTTCCCTCCTTTAATAGCTTAATCAACTCTTGCTCAATCTCTATCGAAGTAAAAGGTTTACCTTGAACTTTATGGTATCCTATAACCTGCCTGAGGAATTTTGCTTGAATTATGTATGCCAATTGTCCCATATTTCCTTCGGGTATGAATATTCTGTCGAATTTGCTTATAATTTCGCCCAAGTTAGCAGGGAATGGATTTAACCATCTAAGGTGAACAAACGATAGTTTGTGTCCTTCCTTTCTTAATTTATCGAAAGTATTTTTAATTGCTCCATAGGTACTTCCCCAACCGATAATCAATAAATCGCCTGACTGTTCACCTTCGATAACTGCGTCTGGCACATCTTGGACAATTTTTGCTACTTTTTCGGCACGCAATTCTGTCATTATTTGGTGATTCTTTGGATCTTGGGAAACAATACCTGTTATATTTTCTTTTTCCAATCCACCTATTTGGTGTTCAAAACCTTTCATTCCGGGTATACTCCACATACGGGCCAAAGTTTTTGGATCGCGCTTATATGGTTTATAATCATTAGGATCTTTGGCAAATTCGAATTCAAATTCTGGCAATTCATCCAAAGTGGGTACTAACCATGGTTCGGTTCCTTGTGCAAGGTAACCATCACTAAGGACAAAAACTGGTGTCATATATTTTAATGCTATTTGAGCACCTTCGTAAGCAGCATAAAAGCAGTCAT